>QMLT01000016.1 GCA_003646875.1 Deltaproteobacteria bacterium | reverse complement strand
TTCAACTGCGTTCGCAATGACGTCTATTAATAGTAGCTGTTTGAATCCAACTTGGTATTAGGAGCATTAAGGAAGCAGGTGAGTGGCTTTCTTGATTATGGAACTGGGGGATTAAAAACGTGACTACGTAAACAAGCAAGGTGGAAAATATGAATCGGGAAACTACTATAATCAGAAATTTACAAACTGCAAAAATACTCCCTCTCTCTTGATGCCTGCCTGTGCGCCATGCCTGCGACCCGATTAGATCGGGACAGGCAGGTTCCGCTATTTTTCCTTGACTATAATCTAGATTGTGCCGATAATATTGTAAAATAATATTGATATTCCCGTAACCCTATTTAAATGTTTGACTCATTTATTGTTAAATGTGCCAGCAACTCAAGCGTTCCAGCAGAAGAGATCCTGACTCTCCTGGCTTTGCGCAATCATAGATGATAAGGCAAAAGAAAAAACTATGCCATCTGCTCATTTTTGCTATCCTGACGTTTTTGCCGGCGTGCACGGGCTGCCAGCCAGCTCCTGAGCCGGTGGTTGAGGCGTCACCTGGATGGCTTGAATCGATTCCCAAAGATCAAACGTATTACTATGCCGTTGGGATTTCAGGCCCAACCCCGAGAGTCGCTGACGCATGGGATCAGGCGATCAGGCGTGCGCGAGCGGAGCTGGGACGAGTAATTATCTCTCATGTTACAAGCAAGGATACGATCATTAGCACATCAAACGGCAAGTATGTTACACAGATCGTTAAAATCCTCTCAGACAGTGAGCTCAATTATACCGAGGTAATTGAAAGGTGGGCTGATAAATCTGGTCTTTATGGACCTCCGGGGCACTTTTATGTTCTGGTAAGGATGGAAAAAGTGAGGGCCGAGTCGGTTTTGAGGAGCATCAAGTAGAAGAACATCGAAGGAGTAGTTTGATTTAAACTGGGGATTTAATTGGCTGCTACCTTTCCTGGTTATAAGGTCATATAGTAGGTTAAATATTTGAACAGTGGTAAGAAAACATGGAGGTAAAGATGGTAAAGATAAGATTTTATAGAAGCAGTCTATTCATTTTGTTTTTTGGCATTTTGACATTACTTGTTGGCTGCGCTACAACGCCAAAGGTTGAGAGGAAGGCCGTGGAAACTACTATCGATCTGAGCGGACGCTGGAATGATGTAGATTCAAGGATGGTATCGGAGGAGATGATCAAGGACTGCCTTAACCGGCCATGGTTGGAAAGATTTTCTGCAAGGCACGGGGGAAAGGCCCCAACGGTCATAGTTGGCAGGGTGAGAAACAGAAGCCATGAACATATCAATGTCCAGACATTCGTTAAAGATCTGGAGATGGCCTTGATAAACTCTGGCAGAGTTCAATTTGTTGCGTCAAAGGGCGAAAGAGCTGGGGTGCGTGAGGAGAGGCTTGATATAGCAAAGCATGCTTCAGAAGAGACCATAAAGGGCCCAGGCGAGGAGATAGGCGCCGATTTCATGTTGATTGGGTCAATAAACACAATCAGGGATGAAATAGCAGGCAAGGCGGTGATCTTCTATCAAACAAATCTGGAGTTGATTGATATGGCCAACAATCTTAAGGCCTGGGTTGGTGAAAAGAAGATCAAAAAGTTGATAAAAAGGCCCAGGGTGAAATGGTAGTTTGAAATAGGGGCAACGATGGAAAGTAGACAAATAAGACCTATCTCCCTTTCATTTATTATCTTTGGGCTTTTCATTTTTTCTTCCTGTGCCCCAGGTATCAAACAGTATCCACTGATTAATCAGTATCTTCTCTGTAGTGATTACGATTCCGCATACAAAGTCGTACAGCAGAGTAAAGATACCTATAGCAAACGAAATGCGGTGCTTTACTATCTGGATGAAGGTATCATTTCCCATTTTGGTGGTCACTATAAAGAAAGCAACCAGAGTTTCGCCAGAGCCGAATCCATCATGGATGAACTTTACACGAAATCCATTTCAAAAGAGGCGGCATCTTTTTTGATTAGTGATAATACAGTTCCATACCGTGGGGAGGACTTCGAGAGGGCAATGGTCAATCTGTTTATGGCACTGAATTATGTGGGATTGGGGAGCTGGGAAGATGCTGTTGTTGAGGCCCGAAAGGTGGACAACAAATTGAACCTTATCAATAGCCAGTACGAGGAAGCAAAAAAGAACGTGTACAAAGAAGATGGATTCATTCGTTTCTTAATGGGCACGCTCTATGAGGTAGAAGGGGAGATCAATGATGCATTTATCTCATATCGGAAGGCAGAAGAGACATACAGGAATGACTATTTACCGAACTATGGGGTCTCTCCACCTCGTATTCTTGTAGAAAATTTACTTACCTCCGCACATGCAATGGGCTTTCACGAAGAAATGGCACAGATCCAGAAGGAATATCCAGGGGTATCATTCATGGAATCGAGAAAGAAAAGGGAAATGGCAGAGGTGTTTTTTATTCACTACAATGGATTGGGACCAGAAAAGGTAGAAGAACATTTTCTTATTCGAATGCCTGATGGGTTTGTGATCAAAATCGCCTACCCGAAGTTTGTAAAAAAGAGCTATAGGATCTCTCATGGCGAGATAACCTTGAGGAATCTAGCATCTGGACGATCCTATCGTTTCCCTACGATTTTGATGGAAGACATTGCATCGATAGCGGTTATGAATTTGGATAACCGAATCAATAGGATTAAGGCAAAGGCCATTGCACGGGCTACAACAAAATACCTGGCGAGCACGGCAGCAAGCAAGGCCATTGAAAAGCAGCATGGAGAATTGGCTGGTTTATTGACTAAAATGACTGCAAATATCGCTAGTGTGGCAACAGAACAGGCAGATGTAAGGCACTGGAGATTGCTGCCTGCAGAGATCAGGGTTGGAAGAGCAGTGATCCCCCCGGGAGACTACTCAGGGAGAATAGAATTTGTTAGTTCGAATGGTCCTGTTATAGTTTCAAGAAAAATTGACCCTTTCTCTGTCAAGAAAAGTGAGGAAAGGTTTTTCCTTTACAGGACACTCAGATAAATTTGTAAGCTCTTAATAGAGAGGAAATCTATGAGAGAAACAAGGATATATGTTTCCCTGGTAATCTTTTTTGTGATAATGATAGCGGGATGCGCCGCTAACAAAGAGATCCCAGCAGAGGCGATACAGGGAAGGGCCGAACACGCCTTTGATGAGTTGAAATCAGAAGAAACCGGAGGCAAGGCTTTTCCTAAGGTGAAAAGGGGTGAAAAAACGACCTTAGCTCAGCCTTCTGAGGAAACCAGGGGCAAAGTTCAGGTCAAGAAGGGGAAAAGACCGGGGTGGGTGGATGGCGATAGCATCCAATACCCTTCCTCTAAATATCTCACAGGCGTTGGATATGATCCTGACAGAAAATTGGCAGAGGATAAGGCCAGGGCCGAGATTGCCAAGATATTTGTGAGCAAAATAGATTCTCGAACCAGGACCTACCAGGATTATCTAAAAATTACATCTAAGGGCAGGTCAAAAACAGAGGAAATCTTCAGCATTCAAGATATTACGAGCGTCTCAACCCAAAAGGTCCTTTCCGGGGTAAGAATCGCGCAGGTCTACCAAGAGACAGGGACAAGGCCTATTTTTTATGCCCTTGCAGTGCTTGATAGAGACCAATCTGCTAAGATACTGGGTTATAAGATTCAAGAACTGGATCAGGACATTCACCAACTGCTATCCAGGGCTAAAGGTGAAGAAGATCTGCTTGCCAAAGTGAAGTGCCTTAAACAATCAGTTCAGAAATTCGTCATCAGAGAGGCTTATGATACTGAACTACGGATTGTGAGCCGGACTGGAAAAGGTATCTCCTCTTCAATCCATTTCGCTGAAATAAAAGGCAGGCTGGAATCTATTCTGCTGAGGGATTTTCTGATTGGTGTATCGGTTAAGGGCAGCAGGGCAGATGAGGTTCAGGATGCCCTTGTTCAAGGATTAAATCAGCAGGGATTCTCTATTTCTCAGGACTTAAATAGGGTAAATGTGCTTGTCAGGGGTAATGTTGAGATTAAACCCCTTAAGAGGGGAACATCTGAATGGAAATATGTGCAGTGGCGGGCATATTTTGATATGGTTGATAAAAAGTGTGGATCTGTTTTTGGAAGTGTCAATAAGACAGGGAGGCAAGGGCATTTGAGCCTTCAACAGGCTGAAAACAGGGCCGTTCGAAACATACGAAAGGTACTCATAACAGAGATTGCCGGGGAGATGAAGAGATATATTTTTTCTCAGTAGGCTAATGTTTGTTATATTTATTATATAAGATCGTGAAGTGATTTTATAAATTGAGGTGAAAGAGTATGAGAGATAAACGATTATATATGGTTTTTTTGTCAATCATTGTGATTGGTTTTTGGGTACTTGAGTCTTACGCCTATGCCTTGACGCCAAAGGAGATCTACCAAAGGGTGAGTCCTGGCGTTGTCTTCGTATACGCCTCTGAGGGCCATGGCAAGGGAAGTGGCGGCACAGGATCAATTATCAGGGAAGATGGCCTGGTGATCACCAACGCACACATATTCACCCGGAAGGATTCACCAGAACCTATTTCTGATATATGGATTTTTTTGAAACCCAAAAAGGTAACCGGCAATCCCAAGACAGATCTCGCAAGACGGTACAGGGGAAAGATAGTGACATATGATCGGGAGTTAGATCTGGCGCTTCTCAAGATTGTAAAAACGGATTTACCACTCACTCAAGTAAGTTTCGGGGATTCAAACAAGACTGTGATTGGTGATCAAGCCTATGCTATTGGTCATCCCGAGCAGGGAGGTCTATGGAGTTTGACAAGTGGTGTCATCAGTGCATACAGAAATAATTATGCTGGTGTGCCCGGAAAGAACCTTTTTCAGACAGATGCCAGCATTAACAGGGGAAATTCTGGAGGCCCTCTTTTGGATGAGCAGGGTCTGATGATTGGCATCAACTCCATGATTGCCAGAAAGGCAGAGGACGGTTTAACAATCACAGATGTTAATTTTGCCATCAAGTCGGATGTGGCCTTAAGATGGTTAAATAGAGAAGGTTACAGGTTTGCTGAAGCTAAGGCTTTTGCATCCAAAACAAGGCAAAAGACTATCAGGGAACAGGAGTCTCAGCCAATTAAGCCACCTGCTCGGCCAGTGAAGGAGGCTCAATCTCCTGCGCCCAAATCTTCTAAAAAGAGAAAGGAGGGAAGGATACTCACTGAAAAGAAGCCATATAAGATGAATGAATTGATTGCGGGTATGGAGGAGATGGAAGACTTAATGGAAGAGATGAGAGGAACAATTGAAGAATTTAAGAAAAGGAGGTAGTTATGAAAGCACACGTTTTAAAAGGATTGTGTATTTTGATGGCAATAGGAGTTTTGTTTGCTATGGGCTGCGCTGGGAAAAAACCAGTCGCTCCTCAAGCGCCTGCCTGGGTTAACAAGGGAAGCGGGGCATTTGATGTTGACAAAGGAAAGGTCTTCTACGGTGTTGGTGTAGCGTCAGGGATCAAGAATCGGGCATTATTAATTTCAACTGCAGACAATAGGGCTCGGGCTGAGATTGCCAAGATTCTTGAGACATATGTGGCGGTTCTTGCCAAGGACTACATGGCATCCACAACTGCTGGAGAAATGACGGCCTCTTCAGAAGAGCAACATGTAGAGCAGGCGCTCAAGACATTTACAAAGACCACCCTTCATGGGGCCAGAATTATAGACCACTGGCGGGATCCTGCGGATGGATCACTCTTTTCTCTCTGTGAGATGGACCTGTTTGCATTCAAAAATGCATTGAAGGAACACAAGGAATTGGATGCAAAGGTGAGGGACTACGTCAGGGAGAATGCTGAAAAGATGCACAAACAGCTTGAGGAGATGGAACAAAAGAGATAGTGATCGGCCTTCTCAATAGAGATAGAGAACAAACACCAAAATAAAACCACATCCATCTATGCATGGATGTGGTTTTATTTGTTTAGTAGATTTTCTAGTCCATCCTAATCCTTTATTTCCATGTGAAGATTCGAAACATAGTTTTATTGTTCAGATACATTCTCACACTGGGAATGACTAATGAACAGGTATGGCCTTTCGGCCACAACGAAGGATGAAAGTGGTTGATTGGTCAAATGGTTAAGTAGTAAACGAGTTAATTTTAGGCCTGTCCGCAACGCTCTCGCCCTGGCCGCCTCGCTCTGCTCGGCGGGCGGGCATTTTAGCTCACTTTAGGCGCTTTCAAAGAATTGGAAAGTATCAAAAAAGTTTTAAACAAAACATTTGACAAGGCTATAATCATGGAGTTATAGATAGCAACCATATCGCTATGCATTTAAGGGAGACCTGTTTCTATGGTCTGCACTATTAGCCTAAACGATAGAGCCATACCTTACCATCCAATTGAGCATCGAGATAACATTCGTACCTTTAGAAAACCCTATTTTAACCACATTACTTCTCTTAAGGATAACAGAAGCTTGAACCTGCCAGAGCCCATCTCTGGCAGGAAGCGTACATTTACCTATCGAAAACCCCCAAGCCTAATCTGTCAGTAAAACATGTACAATTACCGAATCTTTTTTAATAGAAGGGAGGTGAAAAAGAGGGTTAAAGGAAAAGGGTATAGATAAACCTTAAAGGAGGGATAGTCATGAAAACAAAGTTTTTTGCAACTATTGTCATACTGTTAGCAATTTTGTTTGCATTGCCAACATATTCTGCCCTGGCAGCTAAACCTATTGTTTTAGGATGTCCCCTGTCCACAGCCTTTCTTTATGGCTGGGATGCGGAAAGAGGGATCAAACTGGCTGTTGAGGAAATTAACGCCAAAGGAGGCGTTACCCTGGGAGGGGAAAAGCGCCCGTTTAAAGTGGAGGTTATTGATACTCGAGACTTAGAGCCGGGCGTTCCAGTAAGTGAGGCCCTTCTTGCGGTGGAAAAGCTGATTTTGGATAAAAAGTCCGATTTCATCCTGGGCGGGCCGGTTCGTTCCGAGGCGGCCCTGGCGGCCATGCCTCTTTTATCCAAGTACAAAAAGGTCTCAATCCTTAGTACTGGTGTATTGACTCCGAAATATCATGCATTAGTAGCAAAACAATATGATAAATATAAATATTGTTTCCGTATTCATGGTGAAGCCAAACAGCTTGTTGGAGAGATGTTTGCTAATTTTACAGCATTGAAAGAAAAGTATGGATTTAACAATTTGTTCATTATTGCCCAGGATGTTGCCCATGCGAGGGGTGCAGCCAAGGTAATGAACAAAGTGGCCCTTAAAAAAGGCTGGAATGTGACTGGACTAGAGATTTACCCAACTGGCGCCAGCGATTTTTCCATGGGATTGCTCAAGGCAAAGAAGACCAAATCGGAAATTATAAATATTTGGATGGATATGCCGGAAAGCGCCATTTTACTAAAGCAGTGGTATGATATGAAACTCCCTGCCCTCCCATTCGGTTCTACCCTGGCAGCCGCAGAGCAACCGGGTTTCTGGAAAGCCACGGAGGGAAAGGGAGAATACACACTTTGCAATGTAGTCAATGCAGGCAATGCCCCATCTAATGCCACACCGTGGACCATGAAATTTTACAATGCCTATGCAAAAAGGTGGAACGTTGAACCTGAAGGACTTGGGAGCTCCAGTAGTTATATGGCGGTATATGTATTGCGGGATGCCATCGAGCGTGCTAACACATTAAATTCAGACAAGGTCGTTTCCGAACTGGAAAAGACGGATGTTATGGGCGTTTATGGCAGGCTCCGATTTAATCCGAAAAGCCATCAGGTCATTCCAAGTTTGGACCCAGAAGAGGGTGCTGTTGGTACCATTCTTCAGTGGCAGGCTGGAAAAAGAATAGTAGTATTTCCTAAAAGCATAGCTACTGGCACAATTAAGCTGCCGCCCTGGATGATGAAGTAAAATTTAATGTTTCGGGTTACGGGTTGAGTGTGATGGAGATTTAAAACTCGTAACTCGCGACTCTCACTGTTTCCTCATTCAGGATCTTCTAATATAGTGTAAACATTATTATGGATATTCTTATCTACGGTATCATCAATAGTATTGCACTGGCCTTAATGGCATTAGGCTTTGCCCTGGTGTACGGGATCAGCCGTGTGCCAAATTTTGCTCATGGGGCCCTCTACGTGATAACCGGCTTCATTACGTGGAGCTTATTGCGCACCCTGGGACTCAATTACCTCATCAGCATTGTCCTGGCCCTGATTATCATTGGTGTGGTTAGCGCCCTTATTTATCAATTTGCACTCATTCGTGTCCGGGGAATGGCCATTTCGGAGATAATTGCCTCCTATGCCATCGGATTGGCGATCCTGGAGGGACTGCGCTGGGGGGGGTTCAAAGGGACCACCTATACCCTGCCCGTTTTCATTGAAGGGACTATAAATATAGGGGATGTTCCTGTTGACCTGCATAGGCTTTTAGTGGTTGCAATCGGTGGGGCTGTGGTTATCTTACTCTGGCTGTTTACACATTATACGCGGATTGGGCTGGCTCTGCGGGGGATGGCTCAGGATGAACGCGCGGTACTTATGTTGGGAATAGACTCCGATATCATGGCATTGGTAGCCATGGCCGCTGGCGGCATGCTTGCGGGTCTGGCTGGCATTGTCTTGCTCCCCCTGGGGAACATCGTAGTGGAAAAAGGGTATGATGTTTTGATCCAGGCTATTGCTGTCTGTATCGTGGGGGGGTTGGGAAGTTGGATGGGTGCTGTGTTAGCCGCTTTTCTCATCGGGTTTGCCCAGATTCTAACCACAGTCTATTTGGGGTCTCACTTTCAGATGGTGGTAGCCCTGCTGGCCATCATTCTGACTCTTATCCTGAGGCCTTCCGGGCTCTTTGGTAAACAAAAGGAGTTAGAAGAAAGGGTTTAGGCGTGAATATCGAGCAACGTCGAAAGGAAAGACTTGACCGAGGTATCAAGGTTCGCACGGATGGGCTTTATGCCCTGATGTCCTGGCGCGAGTTGTCATATCTTACCCTGCCCCGGCTCGTGCTGATTGTGGGAATGCTGACCCTTCCTTTCATTATGCCCAGCATGTACTGGCAGCGGGTCATTTCCATCGTGTGTATTTATGCTCTGCTTGCCATGAGCTTTGATTTTTTGGCACATTTTGTTGGGCTTGTTTCCCTGGGTGGAGCGTTGTTCATTGGGGTGGGTGGTTATCTCGCCGCCATCATGAATACCTATTTTGGTATGCCACCTCTTTTGACCATTCCTATTGCCACCGTAGTAGGGGCAGGCATCTGCACCCTGTTTCTACTCCCTTGTCTTCCATTGCGGGGGGTATACTTTGCAATTGTGAGTCTTATGTATCCCCTGGCGCTGGCGCGGGTCATCGAGGCCCTGGATATTCTGGGGGGTACAGATGGAATTATGGGGATAGAGAGTTTTGGCAACCGCTGGGTAGAGCAATATTTTGTCATCTTAATGGTGCTTCTCTTTCTCTTTGGAGCAAGACGGCTGGTCAACCTGGATATTGGCCTGGTTTTCCGTGCCGTAAAGGACAATGACCAGGCAGTTAGGGCCTCGGGCATGAGCATTACCTTTTATAAGGCTGTTGCCGTTTTCATAGCCTCGGCAATGGGGTGCATGGGAGGGGCCTCTCTTGTGCATATCTATATGTGGTCCGGTATCTCGCTGCTTGCCCTGGATTTTTCCATTCTTCCTATTGCGGCCACGGTCATCGGCGGAGCCGGTACTCTTGTGGGGCCTGTATTAGGGTGTCTTATTCTGGTCCCCATCTCCGAATTATTACGGGCTTTCGGAACATTGCGCATTGTCTTTTACTCCCTGATACTTGTAGCATTTATTGTTTTTCGCAGTGAGGGGATCATGGTGTATGGTCAGCGGAAATATCATCAGTTTGAAAGGTGGGTCAAGATATGAGCAATCAGCCTATCCTTCAAGTACAGGAGGTAACCAAGGCCTTTGGTGGGGTTATAGCAGTGAACGGGGTAACTTTTGATATCTTTGAGAAAGAAATATTAGGTATAATTGGCCCTAATGGTTCCGGCAAGACTACCTTAATCAACTGCGTTACTGGGTTCATCAATGTGACCTCCGGAAAGGTTCTTTTCCGGGGGAAGAATATCACTGGCAGGCCAGCGCACAAGATTGCAGACATGGGAATTACCCGCACTTTTCAGATCATGCGACCCTATTACTCCCTGCCTTGCTATAAGAATCTGGTGATACCCCTATTTTCACCTCGGGCAAAACGAACCGGAGGATGGAGAGGGGGCGGTAAACTGGGGGATCGAGATACAGTAGGCATTGATATTTTGGAAGAGATTGGTTTTGAGCGGGATTCATTTGTCCCTTATAAAATTGCCTCCACCCTGCCCACCGGTTATCTGAAACGTCTTGAGCTTGCCCGCTGTCTGGCTTTGAAGCCAGAGATTATCATCTGTGATGAGATTTTCTCAGGACTGAGCATGAGTGAAATTGCAAGCATGGTTCCCCTCATAGAGCGGCTACAGATGGATGGTATTACATTGATTATGATCGAGCATCGATTAAGGGAACTGTTCCGGGTCTCAAACCGAATTCTCGTATTAAACTTCGGGGAGAAGGTGATTGAGGGGACCCCTGAGGAAGTCATGGCCGATGAGAAGGTAAAAGAGGTCTATTTCGGATCAGAGAAGGCCGAGGAGGTTATGAGTCATGCTTGAGGCTACAGGCCTGATGGTCTTCTACGAAAATATGCTGGCCCTCAATAATGTTAGCATCAAATGTGAGGACAAACAAATTGTGGGTGTGTTTGGCGCCAATAGCGCCGGAAAATCCACCCTCATGTATACCCTCTCTGGTATCATGGAGGATATTCAGAAGAAGGAAAATATGGCTGGTGGTGAGCGAATTACCGTGCTTGGAGAGATACACTATTTAGGACAAGACATCATGGGGCTTAAACCCAGCAAGAGAGCGAGAAGAGGAGTTATTCTTTGCCCCGAGAGGCGCAGGATCTTTCCAGAGAGCAGTGTTTTGGAAAATCTGCGTATTGGTGGTTACTTGGCCTCGCCATCCCAGGCAAAAGAGAGTTTAGCGTATGTCTTCAGGATATTTCCAGCCTTGAAAAAGATCAAGAAAAGGGAAGGTGGTTTTTTAAGCGGGGGAGAGCAGCAGATGCTGGCCATTGGCCGGGCGCTCATGGCCCAACCCAGCCTTTTGCTTCTGGATGAACCGCTTCTGGGTCTGAGCCCTCTCATTCAAGTCTTGCTGGTTCGTTCAATCAAAGAGATCCGTGATGAAAGGCGAATCTCCATTATTGTAACCGAGCAGTATGCTCGACCGGTTCTACCCATCGTGGATTATGCATTCATTCTTGAAAATGGGGCTGCTGTGCTCGAGGGAACGCGAGAGGAGCTATTGCACAACCCTGATGTCCGTTCAGCCTATTTTGGAGTTGAAGAATGATGCCTGTTATATTACCCGTGGTATTTTTTAGAAGGCCCTGCTGAACACTGACAACAGGCAACTTCCATGACAAGGAGTTTTACATATTATGAATATAAATCATGAAGCATGGGAGAAGGATTCGACCTTTAGCAGATTCGACCGGATGTGTGAGCGCTATCCAGACCGAACCGCAGTCCTTTATCTGGGAGAGCGATTTTCGTACTCAAAGCTGAAGGAGTTGAGTGAACGCTTTGCCGGTTCCCTGGTTGACATGGGTGTCAAGAAGGGCGACCGGGTCATGATCTATATCTCCAATTGTATTCAGTGGGTTATCGCTTTTCTTGGTATCCAGAAGATCGGTGCAGTGATTGTACCTGTCTCTCCAATCTACACCTCTTTTGAGATCGAATATATGATCAAGGACTCGGGCACTGAGACGATCATTTGCCTGGACACAAACTTTTGCTATGTCAAGGAGGTCTTTGCAAGGACAGGGCTCAAAAGGGCCATTGTCACCAATCTGGTGGACCTTCTTCCATTTTGGAAAAGATATCTGGGGGTACTATTTGACAAGATCCCCCATGGCAAAGTAGGTCGGGACAGACGGGTGTATCCCTTCAGATCCCTTTTAAAGCATCCAGCCCTGAAATCACAGGTAAAGCTGGACCCATGGAAGGATCTCTCTTATATCCTCTACACTGGAGGGACCACCGGTTTCCCAAAGGGGGTGCCGGGCAATCACATTGGTATGACATCCTATGTCAATGATGTGACGGAAGACGTGGCAGGAGGTTATCTGAAGGAAGGAGAGGATGTATATATAGCGGTCAATCCCCTTTTCCATATTATGGCGCTTGGGCTTTTTATGGCTATTGGGCTTAACAAAGGCAATGCCACATTGCTTATGCCGGTACCCCAGGTAGATGCCATTCTTGAAACCATAGAGCGTCACAGGGCACGCTGGCTTTTAGGTGTCCCTGCCCTCTACCGAATGATACTGGAAAATGACCGCCTCGATTACTATGACCTGAGTTCCTTGACCTATTGCTATTGTGGCGGGGACGTTTTGCCCGTCGAGGTCTTCAACCGGTGGAGGGAGCGATTTGGAATACCTATTTATCAGGTTTATGGGTCTACAGAGGCTGGCCATGTTACCTACAGCCGGATAGACAAGGAACCCAGGGCCAATACCGTTGGACTTCCCATAAAGAGCAGAGAATGCATTGTTGTGGATCCGGAAACACTGAAACCTGTTCCGCCTGGAGAGAGTGGGGAACTGTTGGTGACATCACCTTATACCGTGAAGGAATATTGGAATAAACCGGAGGAAACTAAATATTCCTACGTAAAGCTCAATGACAAGATATATTACAGGATGAGCGATTTTGTCTTTCAGGATACAGACGGTCAACTGGTTTATGTGGAGCGGTCAGCGGATATCATTAAGCACAAGGCCTACAGGGTATCTGCATCTGAGGTAGAGGCAGTACTCCAAGACCATCCCACTGTCATCGGCGCCTGTGTTATCGGGGTTCCAGATCTTAAGGTTGGGGAAAGGATAAAGGCAATAGTAGTGCTGAAAGAGGATGCAAGGGGGGTAGGGGGCGCTGAGTTGACTAAATGGTGTAGGGAAAGGCTCGCTCCTTATAAGGTTCCTCAATATATAGAGTTTAGAGATATGCTTCCAAAATCAAAGGTAGGAAAGCTCTTGAGAAGAGAAGTAAGGGATGAGGAGCGAAGAAGAATCGAGAAGAAGGAAGCGTAATCTTACAGTAGCCATTTCTTGCTTCGCCTAAAGCGGTTAATATCCGCATAGCTTTTAGTTAAGAATATAAGGGCCCAGTATTCAGCCTGTCCCTCCAAAAAGATGGCGGGCTGGCAGGAAAAAAAGAATAAGCTATATTTATGGTAATCCGCCACAAATAAAGGCGGATAAACGAGGGTATATGTTATGTATACCGCTCATTTAGCCTATGAAGGGTTCTTCATTCAGCAAGTCTCTCACTACAAATCGTTTGTTAACCTCAGGATTAACTCAGGCCATACATCATCGTTACAGCTATCAGGCATCCTGCACAAGGGCAGTTGAGAATCATCCTTTATCTAAGTTTTGGCCCTAACCAAGGAGCATATCATTATCATGTCTTTTTAAGACCATTTTGACCTTGAAGGAATCTGTATGTGTCTTTAAAAAGTAACTGAAAAGAAGGCATATAAGAGGTAAGATAATTGTACGATCTTATTAATTGTAATAATAAGATGCCATGAGAATTCGGAGTGGAGTACGGCGAGAGGCAGAAAAAGGGATTATAATGATAAATTCAAGGAACTCGCAATTGAAAAACATTGTCATTGTCACTGGGGCACGGACACCTATCGGAAGGTATGGTGGATGTATCGCCTGCGCTGGTAGGGAAGGGATTAAATAACATAAGATTTTTCTTGGATAGCCATGTTAATAAAGGAAAGATGAACAAAGAGGAAATGGAAACCACTCTATCTTGTATACACACGAGCAGCGATTTAGATGAGTCCCTGTTCAGGGGCGGATCTTATGATGGGGGCTGTTTACGGGGATATAGAGGTGTAAAAACGGCTATCTTTTCTAGGCCATTGTGCCTTTAGATGGCCGCCTGCATGGTTACGGGAGAATTAGAATAATGTTTGATCTATTCATTGTTTTCCTCAGGTAATATTGTGTTTATTTAACAAACGGGCCGGGAATTATTCCCTGGCCCCTTGTCTCGATCTTCTCATCGAATTATGGTATAGCGCCTCCCATGGTAATCCAATTATGATTAGGGAAATCTGCCGTCTGGAACCAGACGCCGTCACTCGGAAGGATGAGGATGAGGTTATTGTTACTGTCAGTAAGCCAGCCGTTCCAAGGCTCGTTTCTGGCGATGCTTCCGCTAATCGGCGTGGGATTTCCATTAGAATCATAGTGTGTCCCAGTCCAGCTATCATTTGTGTTGTCCACCTTGACGTCTCCGTAACCCCCGTCGTCATCATTAAAATGATATGTGCCTCCCAAATTTTCATTATCGATATCCTGCTTTTTTACACCCACCAGAATGCCGGGGCCGGCGCCCAAACCGGGACGGTCTTTCAGGTCTATGATTATCACCTTTCCCCCTGAGCCAGACGGTAGAAGCATTGC
>QMLT01000015.1 GCA_003646875.1 Deltaproteobacteria bacterium | reverse complement strand
GTCTTCTTCTCTCCTGCGTCTAACTCCATATCATTTTTAACTTGATAATTTTACATTGCTAATTTTACATTGCCAGGTCACATTCTCTCAATCTTTATCCAACCCCATAATCCATAAGGCATGAAAAGCAAAAATATTGCCATAAATACAAAGGGGAAGATATCTTTTACCCCTCCAGGAAAATAGGCATCTAAGTAAGTGCCAGCAAAATTTTGTAATATACCAATAGTTATTCCACCGACTACAGCCCCGGGAATAGAGTTAAGGCCGCCGAGGACCACCGCCGGGAGCACGAGTAAGCCTAAATAGCCGACAGATACAGTAACCCCATTTATATTTCCCAAGAGCGCGCCTCCAACGCCTGCGGACATAAAGGCAATGGCCCAGGATGCGGCGTATACAAACCGGGCGCTTACCCCAAGGGACAGGGCTGCTGTCTCATCATCTGCTGTTGCCTGCATGGATAGACCCCAGCGTGTATATTTAAAGAAAGCAACAAAGACAAGGAAGAGCACTATGGACAGCACAAATGACCAGAAATAAACCGTTGAGATTTTTAAAAAACCGACAGTAAATGGCGTTACGGAAAAAATGGGTGGATCAAAAATTCTGATATCTGTTCCCCATATAAATTCAATTAATCCTTTAAAGAAAAAAGAGATTCCCACAGTTACCATTATTACTGCCAGGATTGGCTCTCCGATAAGCTTGTCTAAGAAGATCCTTTCCACTAAAATACCGAGGATAATACCAATGATGAGTGTACATAGAATGCTTAAAATAAAAGGGACACCAATTGTATAAAAGGTAAGTGTTACATAAGCCCCTATAAGGGTTAACTCTCCCATTGCAAGGTTCAATACACCTGAACACTTGTAGATTAAAACCCAACCCAGGGCAACTAAGGCATATATCCCTCCAACCATAATACCGGTAGTTAAAGTCATTAAAAAGAGTTCCATTTATTCCTCCCTTTTGCTCCGAAAATAGAATTAATTTTCATGCTTCGTGGTGCCCAGAATGGGCATGAGTGTTTGTTTAGTATTTCGGATTTAGAGTTTAGTATTTATAAGTTAAAGTCCTTATACCTTCCCTTTATTGCCCACTGCTTACTACTTATCACACAGTGATCTCCTGAATACGCAGATCTATCTTTATAGGTTGTTCCCTTCCATCCTCATAGGTGATTGTCATATCTAAGTGTACCATGTCTGCATCTTTATAAAGGGTTTCTACAATATCCTTATAACGCTCTTCCATAAAACCCCTCCTTAGCTTACTGGTCCTGGTCAATTCATCATCATCTGCATCAAACGCCTTATAGAGATTAACAAATTTGTGTATCCTGGCCGGTTCAGGAAGCGCTTTATTGGCCTCCTCAATCTGTTTTTGAACAAGGTCATAGACCCTCGGATCCTGTGAAAGTTCCGGATAACTTGTATAATTAATCTTATGCTCATCCGCCCATTTGCCAACAACAGAATAATCAATACACATAACAGCGGTTACATAGGGTAATTTATCCCCGATAACCCAGGCATCCTGTATATATGGGCTGAATTTGAGCCTTGCTTCCAGATATTGTGGAGCAAAGGGCCTGCCATCCTTCAGTTTCAAAACATCTTTTGTCCTGTCAAAGACAACTAAATGACCATCGTCATCAATAAAACCGGTGTCCCCTGAGTGAAGCCATCCATCCTTTAATGTTTTCTTTGTTGCTTCATCATTTTTATAGTAACCCTGAAACACCGATGGGCTTTTGGAGATGATCTCTCCATCTTCTGTGATCTTCACCTCAGTTTCAGGAATAGGAGTTCCAACCGTGTCAAATTTTATATCTCCATCCCTGTGTGTAACGGATATTCCAGCTACCTCTGTTTGGCCATATATTTGTTTTAAATTTACACCCAGGGCATGGAAAAAGCGAAAATGCTCGGGACCCATTGCAGCGCCTCCTGTATAACAATGTCGGAGTCGCGACATTCCAAGATGGTCCTTGAGCTTCTTCTGCATAATCACATAAGCAAAATAATTCAGGGCCTTCCAGTGCCATGGAATAGGCTTCTTTTCAAATTTTAGATCCGCTACATGATACCCTATCTTTGTGGCTACCTCATATGCCTTTCTCTTTATCCAGGTGGCGTCCAGATATTTTACCTGGACCTGACGGGTCAGGCCCTCATAAAGCCGCGGCGCAGCAAACATAACATGAGGCCCGATCTCTCGAATATTATGCTGGGATGTTTCCGGTTCTTCCGGGAAATTAAGTGTGTAGCCCATCAGGAGGCCGCAGGATATGGACATCATCTGCTCCCCGATCCAGGCAAAGGGAAGATAGGATACAAAGTCATCGGTGTCATAACATGGGTCAACTGCCATGAGATTTTTACCCATGCTCAGCATATTGTAATGGGTTAAAAGGGCGCCTTTGGGAAGGGCAGTTGTGCCGGATGTATAAAACAGGAGGCAGATTTCTTGACCGTGGCCTTCATTAATCATTTTTTCAAATAGATCCGGTTCTTTTTTATCAAGCTCCTTTCCGAGCTCCTGAGTCTTTATTATGCTTTTTAAATTTGGCTGATGGTAGCGCCTCATCCCCTTTGGGTCATCCCATATTACGTATTCTAATTTCGGACAATCGGGCATAATGGCTAATGCCTTATCAACCTCCTCCTGGGTTTCTCCTACCAAGAATTTGCTATCTGAATGATCTATTATATATTTGACCTCATCCATCATACAGTCCTGAAAGAGCCAGACCGGTATGGCTCCGGCACACATAGCAGCCATCTCTGCCCAGACACCTTCCGGCCTATTATCACCAATCATGGCCACCTTGTCCCCTCTTTTTAGTCCAAGGCTAACCATTCCCAGGCATAGATATTTTACCCTATCATAGTAGTCCTGCCATGTGTAAGGCAGCCATACTCCAAATTCCTTCTCTCTCATGGCAACCTTTCTGGCTCCATATTCTTTGCATCTTTTTAAAAATACTTGTGGGATAGTGAGATCTTCTGTTACCTCTATCTCTTCTGCCATTTTATCTCCTTGTTGCGTAAAGATCCTCTTCACCTAAATATGCCTTAACAACCTTGGGATTTTTGCCAACCTCAGCCGGGGTTCCATCAGCGACTATATTGCCGAAATCAAGGACAAGAACCCTGTGGGAGATATCCATTACCACACCCATATCGTGCTCAACTAATACACAGGTTATTTTCCAGCGCTTCTCTTCATTTATATCGAGAATAAACCTGGCCATGTCTTCAACTTCTTCTAAGTTCAAGCCTGCCATGGGTTCATCCAAGAGGATAACCTCCGGCCTGAGCGCCAGGGCCCTTCCAAGCTCAACTCTCTTCTGTGAGCCATAAGGAAGCATGTGTGCAACCTGATCACGGATAGACTCGATCTCTAATAGATCAATGATCTCCTCCTCGATAAATTTTCGGTCTTCTATCTCCTCTTTTTTTACACCACCTACATATATAGACCCGTTCAGGATGTTTGCCTTGAGGTGTATATGTGAGCCCATCCTAATATTTTCGGTAACAGTCATTCCGCCATACAGCTCAAGCTTCTGGAAGGTTCTCCCTATCCCAAGGGCAGCTATTTTATGAGGAGCAAGATTATTTATCCTCTGTCCCTTAAAAAAAATATTTCCTTCCTGGGGATGATAAAGTCCATTAATACAATTCATCATTACTGTTTTACCGGCGCCATTTGGCCCAATAATAGAGTGTATCTCTCCCTTTCTTACCTCTAAGTCAACACCATTCAGGGCAGCTACCTTCCCAAAGGCCATATGAATATTTTCAAGTTTTAGAATAACATCCCCTTCTTTTGCTTCACCCGTGGTATTCATACCTTTTAAGACTCCTTAGCTAGTTTTTTTACATTTATTATAATTGATGGTCTCGCAAAAAGTCTCAAAACCGTCATGCCGGACGTGACGGCATCCATAACATACTGAAGTCACCTGTCTGCGCCTGCCTGTGCGTGTCCGCACGCAGACAGGTGCAACGCGCAGACAGGCGGGAATGACAAAAATGGATGTTTCTGACCTTTTACGACTTTGTTATAATTTGGTAAAAAAAGTAAAAAAAGAACCTATTATGTAATGTACATAATAGGCTTTTTGGGTTCTTTAATAATCTTTAATAATTTTTTATTTCTAAAGACTACGTCAAGCTTATGAGAAATGTATAATAATGGACACATATATACTGTGATGAAAAGATTTTTTAAAAACGGAGTGATAAGTTATTGGTGGTTTACTTTGTTATTTATTATTTGTCAAGACTTTTTTTAAAACAGACTTTTTTTAAAACTTCTTCGAAAAATAATTTTTATGCAATGAAAGGCAGGAGCCTTTGAAATTTAGGCATTTAAAATACAATTATCTTCTTGAATGATGATTATTGTTGTGTTAAAAGGAACGGAATTATTATCCTTTTAACAAAATAAGAGAAAAGATAAGGAGGGAAAAATGGCGGCTTTATTTGGTGGTGTAGTATCGTTAGTTTTGGGGATTATAGGAATTATTATCTTTTGGGGATATTTTGTTAAGGCTTTAGCAGCTGGAATACCAGTCTTACTTATCCTGGGCGGCGCTTTAGCTGCATATCTTGGCATTGAAGAATGGAAAGATAAAAGAAATGCAGAAAAATTTGACAAAGAGCCTGATGCAGGCGAGTTAAAAAAAGAGGTAGAGGATCTTAAGAAAGAGGTAAAGGATCTTAAGAAAGAAGAATAGGCTGATTCCTTTTTTACATTAATTGGAATCAATAAAACGCATTATTCTCTGAAAATCTCTAACTCATTAAAAAAGTAAGCTATCTCAAATGCAGCGCTTTGGGGGCTATCCGATCCATGCACAACATTTTTTTCAATATCTGTTGCATAATCATGCCTAATAGTGCCTTTAGCGGCCTCCTTATAGTTGGTAGCCCCCATTAATTTCCTATAGGCATTAATGCCATCTTCACCCTCTAGAACCATAACCACACATGGACCTGAAGACATAAAATCAGTAACACTTTCATAAAACGGTTTTCCTGCATGCACCTTATAAAAACCTTTCGCCTGCTTTTTTGTCATCCAGATCATTTTAATAGCTAAAATATTAAGGCCTTCTTTTTCTAACCGTCGAATGACTTCACCTATAAGACCTCGAGCCACACCATCGGGTTTAATTATGGCTAATGTCCTTTCCATTTTTACTATCCTCCTCACAATATTGAGTGTCATTTGTCAAAAGGCATCTGTCACAGGATGAAAAAATAGTCAGAAAACTCAATATGTAACAAATGACTAATGACCAATGACTCATAGTGTACCCTGCACATATCTCATAAACAAAAGATCAGTCAAGCAAAAATCTGTATGAAAAACATTCCCAAAATGTCTTGCAGCATATTTAGGCGCTGTGCTATAAAATCTTGCCTATATTTAGCTTAGGAAAGAAGCAAATCCAAAACTTTAATAAGGAGGATTGAATCATGGAAGAAGAAAGAGAAATTATGGAAGTTGACGTACTCTTTGTAGGTGGCGGCATAGCCAGCCTCAGTGGCGCCCTTCATCTCTCGAATCTCATAAAGGCGCACAATAACAAGGTTGATCAAGAAGGGAAAGGGGAAAGGCTTGACGACATCATGATTGCGCTGCTCGAAAAAGGCACCGATATTGGCTCTCATAGTATTTCTGGGGCTATTATGGATCCTATTGCCCTGAAAGAGCTTATCCCTGATTTTCTGGAAAAAGATGCACCACTTGAAGGTGAGGTTACAAGAGAAGAAGTCTCCCTATTAACCGCAAAAGGACGCATTAAATCTCCTATAATACCTCCTCCGCTAAATAATCATGGGAATTATATCGTCGCACTCTCTAAGATAACCAACTGGCTTGGTAATTTGGTTGAGGAAAATGGCGTAGACATATTTCCAGGATTCGCAGGCACAGAGATACTCTACGACGGCAACAGAGTTATTGGAGTAAGAACAGGTGATAAGGGAATAGATCCAGATGGCAATAAGAAAACAAACTTTGAACCAGGAATTGATTTACATGCCAGGGTTACTGTATTTGGCGAAGGCACAAGAGGGAGCCTCGCCAAAACACTTATAAAAAAATTGAAGTTGGACGAAGGCAAAAACCCACAGACCTATGTGGCCGGCGTAAAAGAGGTGTGGGAAACCCCAGAGCAAAGATTTGAGCCAGGACAAGTGTTTCACAGCATGGGTTACCCCCTTAAAAACAATACATATGGCGGAGGTTTCATCTACGGAATGAAAAACAACATGGTCTCAGTTGGCCTCTTGACTGGACTGGACTGTGAAGACCCATTTCTGGATCCCCATCTTGAATTTCAAAAGTTCAAACTTCACCCTTTTGTAGCTGAGATATTAAAGGACGGCACACTCATCCAATATGGAGCAAAAACAGCCCCGGTTGGAGGATATTTTTCTATTCCAAAACTCGCATTTGATGGGGGGGTTATTATTGGAGATTCAGCCAGCCTATTCATCAGCCAAAAAATAAAAGGGATTCACGTTGCTATGAAATCAGGTATGCTTGCTGCTGAAACGATCCTGGAGGCGCTTCTAAAAAAAGATTTCTCTTCTGCTCAACTTGAGCGATACCAAACATCTCTATATAAAAGTTACATAGGCAAGGAACTTTACAAGGTAAGAAATTTTCATCAGGGATTTCAGAAAGGTTTATGGGTAGGCCTTATCAAAGCAGGATTCCAGTATGTGTTAGGGGGGAGGATCTTGAAAGGAAGACTTTCTACAAAGGCCGATTTTGTCCACCAGAAAAAGGTAGTTGATTTCTATGGAGTTTCCTCTCCTACAGACGAACAGAAGGGTAAAATAAAATTTGACGGAAAGCAAACCTTTGATAAAGAATCTGATGTGTATTATTCAGGAACCATCCATGAGGAACAACAACCTGCCCATCTCAAGATACTTGACCTGAATATTTGTTATACTAAATGCAGAGAAGAATACCAAAATCCATGCCTTAGCTTTTGCCCTGCTAATGTCTATGAAATGGAAATTGATGAGAAGACTGGTAAGCAAAGCATGAAGCTAAATTTTTCTAACTGTGTCCATTGTAAGACCTGCGACATAAAAGATCCCTATGAAAACATCACATGGGTAACACCTGAGGGAGGAGGAGGTCCAAAATACACTGTTATGTAGAAAAGTGCTGTGGCCTCCCTAACAATATCTAATTTTATCTTGACACACTATAATTGTTTTATTTATAGTTAAAATATAGCTAAAATATAGCTATATTTTAATCTAATTTGAAAGGTACAATCATGGATATAATCAGCGAAATAGAAAAAATTGTAGGAAAAGAAAATGTATTTTCTGATCGCGTGGAATGCATATGCAATTCACGGGATATGTCAGTGCATGTAGGAGTTCCTGATGTAGTGGTTTATGCCCAGACCACAGAGCAAATCTCTTCCATTATGCGCCTGGCCAACCAGGAAAAAACTCCTGTGACAGTCCAGGGTTCAGGCACAAGCACCACTGGCGCATCCCTTCCAGTAGAAGGCGGCATACTCCTGGATGTACATAAGATGAATAAAATTCTGGAAATCGATAAAGATAATTTTTATGCAAGGGTAGAGCCAGGAGTCATTTGTATGGATTTGAACAGAGCCCTGGCCAAACAAAATCTTATGTTTCCTCCTAACCCTGGAAGCGAGCTCATTGCCTCAATAGGCGGCATGATGTCTACCAACTCAAGCGGACACAGGGCTGTTAAGTATGGCACAGCAAGAGACTATGTAAAGGCCCTTAAAGTAGTTCTCGCTGATGGAACTATCATTGAAACTGGTTATAAAACCCCAAAATCATCTATGGGCTATGATCTGAACCATGTCTTTGCTAGCTCCGAGGGGACTCTCGGGGTAATTACAGAGATTACTGTAAAAATACGCACCCTCCCGGAATACACTGCTCTCGCCCTGGCTATGTTTCAGAATCTTGATGCTGGTGGTAAGGCAGTAAGGGATATTATCGCATCAGGCATACAACTTACCGCATGCGAAATACTGGACAAATACAGCCTCAAGATTGTTCAAGATCATATTGACAGGGATGTGAGCAAGATAGAGGCCATGCTTATCCTCGAGCTGGACGGCGCCAAGGAAATAGTTGCCAGGGATATGGAAAGGATTAGTGAGATATGTAAAAAATACAATGTGGAGGACTTCACCTGGAGTGATGACCCGGCCAAGACTGCCGAAATAATGGAGGCAAGAGGAAAACTGGTGCCAACGCTTTCAAGGATTAAACCAGGTTACAGGCTTGTTGCAATATCAGAAGATCTTGGCGTTCTCTCATCTAAGATCCCTGAGACTATTAGGAAGGCGCAGGCAATAGCGGATAAATATGACCTGCTGCTTACGACCTTTGGCCATATTGGAGATGGGAATGTACATACTACCTTTGTAACTGATATGCGAAGTCAGGATGAATGGAACAGGCTCAAACCGGCTGCAGATGAACTTGCTGAAATTGCCCTTGAAATGGGAGGCACCATTACCGCTGAACACGGAACCGGTCTTGCCAGGGCGCCGTATATAGAAAAACAGCTGGGACCGGCATTGGACGTTATGCGATCCATAAAAAAGGCCCTTGATCCGAATGGGATACTGAACCCAGGCAAGATGGGATTAGACAAAAAGAAACATGATAGCTATGATTACTTTGCATTCAAATCCCTTTTGGAGCATCCAGAGGGGCTCAACTCCTTTGGTTATGATGCAGACAATGAGATCCTTGCATGTATCAATTGCGGCTTCTGCCGTTTAGGATGCCCTACCTATGACGTGACCCAACTCGAGTCACGAAATGCCAGAGGAAGGAATATCCTTGCATTCAATTTAATGACAGGGGAAGTTGGTCCCTCCAAGGAACTGGCAAATTCATTCTATACCTGCACCACCTGTAACTCCTGTACCCAATTCTGCCCTGCCCATATTCAGGTAGATGAAATTATTCAAAGAGGCCGCGAAAAGCTCTTTGCCTCCGGTTTTACTCCTGAACCAGTTATGGGGCTGAGAGACAGCATCCTTAATACAAATAATGTTTACGCAGCTTCAAAGGAAGACAGGGTTGCCATCTATCCCTCATCCATCAAGAAAAGGCTTGAAACCGGTCAACTTAAAAAAAAGGCGGATACTCTCTTATTTATGGGTTGTGTCTCAAGTTACTTAGATATGAAAATAGTGCCAAGCTTTTTTAAGATCATGGACGCCGCTGGTGTTGATTACTCATTGCTTGGTAAAGATGAGATCTGTTGCGGGTTTCCATTGCACCTTATGGGAGATCAAGAAAAATTTGTGCAAAACGCCAGAAACGTTATTGATCTTATTAAGGCAACTGGGGCAAAAGAGCTTGTAACCCCCTGTGCCGGTTGTTATAAAACATTTAGAAAATACTATCCTGAGGCAGGGGATCTGGGAGTTAAACTTTTCCATTCTGTTCATTATATTCAAAGGCTAATCGAGGAGAAAAAGATACAATTGGGCGGTAATCTCGGCAAAAAGGTCACCTACCATGATCCATGTGACCTGGGCAGGGCTTTTCAGATATTTGATGAGCCGAGGGAGATACTAAAGGCCATACCTGACATTGATTTCGTTGAGATGAACAGAAACCGCATGATGGCCAGGTGCTGTGGAGGTGGGGGAAGTGTCATGGCCCTGGAGCCAGAGCTCGCAGCAGATATGGCAGCAGTCAGGGTAAAAGACGCTGTGGAGGTAGATGCAGAGATAATAGTGTCTGGTTGTTCAGCCTGCAAGGATAATCTCAGAAAAGGGGTAAAGGCCATTCCTAAAGATGAACGACCAAAGATGAAGGTAATGGATATTACCGAAATAGTGGCTAATTCTATTGTTTAGTGTTTGTTGGGTTTGTAGTTTTTATAGCAATTTAACACAACAAACCTAAGAAACCCAACAAACTCAAAAACCACTAAAAAAGGAGGATAAAAATGACAACAAGTAAATGGATGCATGCAGGAACCGTTGTCAAGATGAATGCCATCAATTATCCAGATAAATTAGGGTGGCAGGATAAAAATAATGAATGTACATTCAAGGAATGGAATGAGAGGGCCTGTAGAGTTGCGCATGGTCTATCAGACATAGGCGCTGGTTACAAGGATAGGTTTGCCGTATTAGCATTTAACCGTGGTGAGTGGATGGACATATATGCCGGGTGCGCCAAGGGGGGCCAAATCATAGTTCCATTAATGTTTCGTCTGGCGCCACCGGATATAGAATATATTCTCAATCACGCAGAATGCAAGGCCTTTATTGTTGAGAAGCCCTTTGTGGAGATGATAGATGGCATAAAAGACAAACTTCCAGTCCCAAAAGATGCCTATATTTATTTAGGAGAAGGCCCAGTTCCCGATGGGTATATAGGCTATGAAGATTGGCTGGCCAAATCATCCCCGGAAGAGCCTGATATCATGGTAGATGGAGATGACGTATGGACCTTTATGTATACCTCAGGAACAACAGGAAGGCCCAAAGGTGTGGTCAAAACCCATGAAAGTTATCATGCCCAATATGTATTAAACATTATAAACCAGGGTGTCAGGCCTACTGATAAGGTGATGCTGGTAATGCCAATGTGCCATGTGAATTCTATCTTTTATTCCTTTCCCTATACCCTGCTGACTGCACCGGTATTTGTTTATAATATGGTTAGCTTTGACCCTGAGGACCTGCTTAAAACCATTGAGAAATACAAGATTACTTTTACCTCCCTGGTACCCACACATTATATTATGATGCTTGCTCTCCCGGATGAGGTTAAAAACAATATAGATGTATCTTCCATAAGGCAGTTATTAATATCGTCTGCTCCGGCCAGAAAAGATCTTAAGCTTGCGATTATGGATTATTTTAAAAATGCTGAGCTTTGGGAAGCCTATGGCACTACTGAGGGTGGTTTAGTGACTCTTCTGCGGCCGGAATATCAGTTTGAAAAACTTGGCTCTATCGGCAAGGAGATCTATGGCACAGACAGAATCAAACTGCTTGATGAAAATAGAAATCCTGTACCAGATGGCGAGGTAGGTGAGGTTTATTACAGAACTCCCATGATCTTTAAGGAGTACTGGAAAGAACCGGAGAAAACAAAAGAGGCATTTGAAGGAGAGTGGTCAAGCGCTGGAGATATGGCTAAGCGGGATAAAGATGGCTTCTATACCTTGGTAGATAGAAAAGCAAATATGATAATAACTGGCGGGGAAAACGTATTTCCGTCCGAGGTAGAAGGCGCTGTTGGTGCCCATCCTGCTGTTAAGGATATCGCAGTAATAGGTGTTCCTGATAAAAAATGGGGCGAGGCAATAAAGGCCATTATCATTCTGAATGAAAATTATGAGCCAAGTGATGAGCTTGCAAAGGAGATAATGGATTTTACCAAGGGTAAAATTGCAGGGTTCAAAAGACCAAAATCCGTTGACTTTATAAAGGAAGAAGAAATGCCCAGGACAGGAACTGGAAAGATCTTACACAGGATACTGAGAGAGAAATATGGCAAGTGGAGTGACGCCTAAAGAAGTAGGCAGTAAGCAGCGCCAAGTAAACCCAATAAACACAGTAAACCCAACAAACACAATAAAACCAATAAAACCAATAAAACCCAATTGGAGGAAAAAAGACATGTTGACAAAAGCATTTATACCTTACAAGGGCTACTATTCGACACCATTTTGCAGATGGCAGGGGTCTATGGCTAATGAAAATTCTATAAAATTAGGAGCAACAACAGCCAACCGATGGCTGACAAAAAATAATTTTGACCCCACTATATTTGACTATTTGTATTTCGGGATAACCATAGCGCAACACCATATTTTTTATAGTCATGCCTGGGCAGCGGCTATGTTAGTCAATGGCGCCAAAGATTTACCTGCCCTCATGGTCAATCAGGCATGCACTACATCAACTACCTGTATAAATCTTGCTGCCACAGATATAGAACTCGGAGCCTATGAGACAGGATTTGCCCTTATGACAGATCGCTGTTCCAATGGCCCGCATACTATCTGGCCACGGCCCCTTGGTCCGGGCGGAGAGGTAGAGTCAGAAAACTGGATGATGGACAATTTTAACTCAGATCCATGGGCAGGCCTAAAGATGATCCAGACGGCTGAAAATGTTGCCAGAGAGATAGGAACCACTCGGGAGGAGTGCGATGCCGTCACACTAAGGAGATATGAACAATACCAGGATGCCCTGGCCAATGATAGGGCCTTTCAGAAAAGATATATGTTTTCCCCGGAGGTCAAAATCTCTAAGAAGAAAACCATGTTGGTAGAAGAAGATGAGGGTGTGACCCCGACCTCAGCCGAAGGCCTGGCCAGACTAAAACCTGTTGAACCAGGAGGCGTCCATACGTTTGGCGCACAGACATTTCCTGCGGATGGGAACTGCGGTTTTATAGTAACCACTCGGGATAATGCCAAAAAGCTGAGCGCAGATCCAAATATAGAGATTCAGATTGTCTCATATGGCTTCGCAAGGGCAAAAAAAGGATATATGGCTCAAGCCCCTGTTCCCGCTGCACAGATGGCGCTTGACAAGGCAGGGATAAAAGTAGGGGATTTAAAGGCCGTCAAGACCCATCAACCCTTTGCCATAAATGATATCTATATGGCCTCTAAGATGGGTATGGATGTTAATTGGATGAACAATTACGGAAATTCTATGATCTACGGCCACCCTCAAGGCCCTACAGCCGGCAGGATAATTATAGAGTTATTAGAAGAGGTCGTTATGCTTGGGGGCGGATATTGTCTTTGGGCAGGGTGCGCCGCTGGCGATACAGGAGCAGCCATGGTATTTAAGATAAGCTGATAAAAAAGTGAACTAAAGTTATAAGTGCCTAAAGTGCCTAAAGTTCAATACTGGTTACTGGTAATTACTCAATAGCCTGTTAATTTACAAGCGCTAAAGCCTAATGATAATATAATTTTTGATATTGTGATTTTGGATTTAGAAGATTTAGAAATTGCTTAGGATTACAGATAATCTTATCCTTAACTTTAGCTCACTTTAAATTTTAGGCACTTTTAACTTTTCCCCCAGCTAAAACCGCAGCCCCAATCGCGGCTGTCAGGCGGGGTTCTTCTGGCACAACAATCTCAAAACCTACTATCTCTTCAACTGCCTTAATCAGCCCCACATCCCTTGCCCCACCGCCAGCCAGTGCGTAATCTCTTTCAATCCCAACCCTCTCTGCAAGGCTATTAATCTGTGCTGCCAGGGCCCTGTGTATCCCGGCCAGAAGATCCTCTTTGGAAGCTCCCTCAGCTATTCTCGATATTGCTTCGGTCTCTGCGAAAACAGCGCATCCGGTGTTAAAATCTATCCTTTTCTGTGACTTTAGGGATAGCTCCCCTATCTCTTCCACTTTTACCTGTAAAACGTTTGCAATTACCTGTAACACCCTGGCGCTCCCACCAGCACACTTGCCACTCAATAGAAATGTGAGCGAATTTCCCCTTTCATCAATCCGAAAGGCCTTGCTAAAGAGATCACCAACATCAACTGCTGTCCTTACCGAGGGGAAAAGATAAAATATGCCCTTGCTATGACAGGATATGTCAGTAACTACATCATCTGCAAAGGTTACACTTTTTGCGCCGTAACCAGTAGCAAATAAATACAGAATATTATTCGAGGACAGCCCTGCTTTATAGAGTAGCTTCTCTTTAACCCTTTCAGCAGCTAATTTATAATTTCCTCCGGAGGGCATTACATAAGACCCTACGATCTTTTGATCGCACATGAGTATACCCTTTGAAAAGGCAGAACCTATATCAATCCCAATCACGCATACCATAACTTTTTTCACCTACCTTAATCTTGCATAAAATCTTGCTAATCTAACCTTTTTCTAAACCTTTTGACTGCTCCTGAAAAAACAATTAATCCAAGAATCATCAAAGACAAAAATTGTGGCCACAACACTTCCAAACCCACCCCCTTCAAAAAGATGCCTCTTATAATAACCAAAAAATACCTCAGGGGATTCAAATAGGTGAGCCACTGGACTACCGTTGGCATACTTGCAATGGGAAAGACAAGATCCGAAAGGAGTAGGGATGGAAGAAAGGTAATGAGCAAAGCAACCCGGAGGAATAATTATGGCCATGGTTGTCCGTCCCTGATCAAGTGATAAAACTCTTTTGTGGTCACAAAAACCGTCATCCCATCCTGTGCAAGGAGATTGATAAATTAATAGGCTAAAAAATCAACAAACAGTTTCGGCAATCCCAGGCGTGAAAAATACTTTGCAGGTAGGGCAAACGCTCACCCCGGACTTCGACTCAGCCGCCATGGGCCGTGTGCCGATTTTGCAATATTCCAAGCAAGATCTCTACTTACTCCAGGTTTCTTTAGCTCCCGATAGCCTCGACATCCCCATTGTTTCCAGAGATAACACCGAAGCCGTCGTTTTACCCACGAGTCCAATTCTTTTAGGATATAACGCACCTGTATGAAATTAAAATACCCCTGCCAGCCTAACATAAAACGGCGAAGTTCTTTAACTATCAGCTCAATGCGCCTTCCTCGAATTCGACAGGTAATCTCTCTGATCCTATACTTAAAGCGTTTTATCGATTTGACACCGATGCGTCTGTTCAGTTTAGGGCTGAAGGTAAACCCTGGAAACTGACGTCTCGATGGCCGATTAACAGCACTTTTCGCCTCATTTACAGAGAGTCTCAAATGACACCTCAAAAATCGGCTTACACTTCCCGGGACTCTCGATCCTGCACGTTTGCTTTTGACATATATGTTACAGTCATCTGCATACTGCACGAACCGGTGGCCTCTACGCTTTAGGTTGTCAAGCAATGGGTT
>QMLT01000014.1 GCA_003646875.1 Deltaproteobacteria bacterium | reverse complement strand
TCGAAGGAATGCGCGCCTAACGCTTAAATATCATGATCGCCATATTGCCGAGAAAAATAAATACGCCTTTGGGAAGGCATGCCCGAAGGCGCTGTTGTTTTATAATAAGACTTTTCACAAATACAATAGGAACACTTTATTATGGACGAACAACCAACCTATGAGGAACCTTAACAACGATTAACATAACAGCGCCTATCCATCTTCCATTTTAAGAAGGCTTTTTTTTACCAATATTCCAGCCCTCATTTATCTTTGCATGCCGAAAATCGAGGAGGCAATTTCTATGGAAAACATATTATCTCCTAAAAAACAAGCAGTCTCAGGTAAAAAGCATATAATAGTCCCACGCTGGTGTGGCCGATTCATCCCGGGATCTCTTAAACAGATATTCTGGAACCTATGTCTTATCTGTCTGGGGAGCGTGCTGGTTGCTGTGGCAATCAACGGGATTTTAGTACCCCATCAATTTGTAAGCGGCGGATTCATGGGTGTCGCCCTGGTTATCCACTATCTCTTTCCATCTTCCCTGTTGTCGTTGCTCTATTTTCTCCTAAATGTGCCTGTCTTTATTCTGGGGTGGAGATTTGTGGGACGGCGGTTTTTCTTTTACAGCATCGTGGGAATGTTGATCTTCTCTGCTGCGATTGCTCTAATTCATGTACCCATGCCTGTACATGACAACATCCTGAGCGCTCTTCTGGCAGGTATCATCACGGGTATCGGTACAGGGATTATATTAAGGTCAAATGGATCATCAGGTGGAACGGATATTCTTTCAGTCATTTTAGCTAACAGCTTCTCTATTCGCATCGGAACCACAGTCCTCGCTTTCAATGTTATTGTACTTTCAGCAGCTTCCCTCCTCTTTTCCTTGGAGGCAGCACTGTACACGTTGATTTATATCTTCGTATCTTCCCAAATTATGAACATCGTGCTGACAGGACTCAGTCAAAGAAAGGCCCTTTTTATTATCTCTCCCAAATGGCGAGAGATTTCCCGGGAGGTCCTTGATAAGGTAGGGAGGGGGGTAACGTTAATCCAGGGGAAGGGAGGATACTCTGGCCAAGACGAGAAAATTCTATACACTGTTATCACGTTACGAGAATTACATCTAATCAAGGAGATAATACGACAAGTGGACACAAATGCCTTTGTGGTGGTATATAACACTCTTGAAGTAATGGGACATCGCATTGGCAACCAGCCCCACTGGTAAGCTGTTCTGGGTTTTAGCCTCAGCCAAGGTGCGGACATTAAAGGATCTGAAGCGCTCAAATGGTACGAATTGAATGGAGTTGAGAATAATCTGATTATGATCGGCTTGGGCAATTTCACCGACATTAAAATATGAATAAATATGTCAAAGAGACAGAATCGTTGATCCAGCTTTAGAGCACGAAAACCAGGGTACCTTCCAGGCTCAATGTAAACAAGCCACCTCCTCTGGCGGTCGTAATTTGACTCCTAAAGAAGATTTAGAAAAAGAGGGCCACGGGGTATACTTGAAACTCTTTGAAGAAAAGCAAAAGAAATAGCAGGGAATCTGCCTTTGGGTCACTGCCTCTGAAGTCGTTGATACGCTCAGGAACCAAATAAAAAAAGCCTAAGTTCTTTGAGGTTTTTGGAATAGTTACACTTATTCTTTAATGCAATAGACTGCGTTTTACCGCCCCTTAAAATGCGGTTTTCTCTTTTCCATAAAAGCTGCCATAGCTTCCCGCACATCCTGTGAAAATAAAAGCACCATATTTTTTTGCATTGCCATGGACATCCCATCCTCAACAGTTGCACTTCTACTGTAGTTAAGCACCTTTTTGGTTTGCTGAACAGCAAGGGGAGCATTTTCTGAGATAAGCGCGGCAAGCTTTTTTGCCTCATCCATAAGCGCCTCTCTGTTTACACAAATACCATTTACCATTCCCATGCGTGCAACCTCCTTGGCAGAGAAAAAGCGTGCGGTATATGCCATTTCTCTCGTAAAACCCTGTCCGATTATCAGAGGAAGGCGCTGGAGTATGCCCATGTCCGCCACAAGCCCTATGCCAGCTTCTCTCAGTGAGAATGTGGCATCTTCTGTGCATAGCCGGATATCGCAGGCGGCGATTATATCAAGGCCACCACCCACACACTTACCATGGACCGCCGCGATAATAGGCTTTGGACATTCCTCAAGCACATTGCAGCAATCAAATAATTCGTGCAATTTTTCAGGAAAATCAAGACTGCCTTTTGGCGTACCATCAAGTCCCGCGGAGACAAAATCTTTTAGGTCAAGACCGGCACAGAAAATCTGGGCATTGCTTTTAAGGATGATTGCCCTCACTTCATCTATTTCACGTAATTCCTTCACGGCTCCTGTGATTTCAGCTGCAAACTCCAGGCTAAGTGCGTTAAGGCTTTCTTTCCTGGCAAGAGCCAATGTGCCTATATTATCTTCGACCTTCAGTTCAAGAAATCTATAATCCATAGTATCCCTCCTTTTTAAAGCCCATTTTCAGCAGAACGATTTGTATACCGTTTAAAAACATTTTTCTATACATGCTTCGCACACACCTATTATTTTTGGATATCTCTTCTAACAGATAATTACAAGCATTTATCCGGGCATGATGTGAAGGAAATAATTGACAAATTCGCCTATATCCTCCTAAAGTAAGGTTGATTAAGAAGAATACATGTAGGAACATCCCTCTTATTGATTTTCACTTAGTCTGTACCGTACATTCATGCTATTGGCTTCATCTGAATTCTGTAATTTAATAATTAAATGTGACCGGAAATAGCTTATCCACATGGGTAACTGATTTTACCCTAACCAAAGAAAATGCCTACATACTTATGCGCGGTGGTCGGGAGCGATGGAAAATAGAGAATGAGACTTTCCGCCTAAAAATCAAGGCTACAATTTTGGACATAACTACGGGCTTGGAGAAAGATATTTAGCCGCAGTCTTTGCAATGCTTATGATGCTGGCCTTTCCTGTCGATCAAATCCAGCAACTGTGCTGTGCCCTATTTCGATCTGTATGGAAAAACTCAAAAGCAAAAAATTTAGGGCTCGACTTTTATAGGCATAGCGTCATTCCGGGCAGAGCCAGAACAGATAACACATATACCAGAATCGAATAATTTACGTTAAGAAATTTCTTCAATATCCTTAATTGCTTGGAATATTATATCAAAAATATTTTGGATATCTTCTTCTTCAACACAGGAGAACGCTATCCTGATATCTACTTTACCCAGCGAGATTACCCCAACACCATATTTGTTTAAAAGATGAAGTCGTAATTCTTCAGCGTCCACTGTTCGAAGCCTGAGGCACATAAAATACCCTGAATTAAAAGGATATACGTCCCAGGCATCATTATATTTTTTATTTGCAAGTATTTCTTTAACCCGGGTTGCCCTTTTGCGCAGTATTGCGAATTTCTCTTCCTTTTCTTTTTCATAGTTTTCTGAGTTAAGTGAGCCTAGAAGGATAGATTGGCTCAGATGAGGGCTGTTTGATATGCTGCCCCTCACTGCACCGGCGGTCTTTCTATCCAGGGCATCATAGCAGTTGTTAGGGTTGCCTTTTAATAACGCGCCATAGGTAATAAATCCCACCCTCAGTCCCCAAACATAGTTCTCCTTAGTTCCACCATCCAGTTTTATGGCCATTATTCTTGGGTGGATTCCTGTAAGTAATGCAAAAAGGGATTCTTTCATCGAATTATCATCATAAAAAAGGCCAAAGTAGGCATCATCTAAGAGCACTACAAGGTTGGTGCCTTTTTCTGCCAGATTAACTAAAATCTCCGCAATCCTTTTTCCTTCTTCCTTTGTTGGCGTATATCCTGTAGGATTGTTTGGGAAATTTAGAAGTACGACAATTTTTTCCCTTACTTTAGCCTCTTCACGAAGGCTGTTTTCAAATCCGCTCAGATTGAATCCCCCTTGTGATGAAAAAAGCCCGTATTGTTTGATTTGCGCACCATGCAAAACTCTTAGTATAAGGGTATAGTTTCCCCAGATCTTATCAGGGAGTAGCACAACATCACTTTCATCGATCCACATCTCAGCGGTAACAGAGAGGCCATGGGTTATAGCATTTGTTACGATTGGTAGGCTTATTGTCTTACCAGCGAGGGATGGGTTTTTGTGGAATAATAGTTGCTGCCAGGTCTCTCTGAGCTCAGGTATGCCAAAGGATGGCGCATAATTAAGTGATTGATGAGGCGGTAAGTTAATGTAGGACATAATAGAAGGAAGATGCATGGGCGCTCCATTTTCTGTGGCAATACCTACGGTAGCATTATATTTAAATGCCTTTTCCTTGGCCTCAGCGCCTTGAGAGAGAATTCCTTTGGGAAAGTAAAGATTTTTGCCTTTATTCGATAGCATATCATATATATAGGGATTGGCTTTTTTGATACTCTCATTTAATTCTTGAGCAAGGGGGTTCATGCTTATTTTCCTTTCTTTCATTTTTATATAAGGTTAGCAACAAAGCCTGCCCTGGCGCGAGTGCCTTTACATATATTGCAACTTATATAATATCTAATTACATCATATAATATAGCGAAGCATTGCACGCAAAGTCTGGGCCAGGGACACCAACGCGCCAATTCCAAGTCTCAATTCTCAATTCTTTGTGTGTTTGTGCCTTGGTGGCTACCTGATTTAGTTATTGTTTGTAAAAAGCGACTGCTCCATATCCAACTACTCTTCGGGTTTCTCTGTGGCCGTGTATGGCTACATCACCGCTATTTGCATAGGGAAGTATATCTACCGCATTTGCCCCGAGTCGTTTGACAGTCATCATTACTGTTACCAATGAACTTAATCCACAAAGGGTGGTAGAAAGGTTTGATATTCCTTTTTTAAGAGTTTCTTTCTCTGAAGTAAACACCGAATCAGGGTTGTCTTTCTCTATGAGAGCAAGGGTCTTTCGATCAACGTTGTTTGCATTGCTGTAGTCTGGAAAATGGGACATGTCGGATGAGGCCACAAAAAGGACATTTCTTTTTTTCGCAATTTTTACAAGGGCCTCGCTGACTTTGTTGCAATTAATGAGGGATAGGGGTCCCATTACAATGGGGACAATATCGAATTTTTTTAAAACCCTTTGCAGAAAGGGGATCTGTGTCTCTACAGAATGTTCCATTATATGGGCCTGTTCAACAAAATGAAAGGGTTTCCCTATGCTGAGAAGGGCGTTAACCATTTCCCTGTTTACTTTTACCTTTCCCAGAGGTGTCAGATAGGCATCCCAGTTACCTACCGATGCGCCTATGAGATGCATACGATGACTTGGACCAAGAATTATTACTGTATCATATTGTCTATCCTTGATTTGACTGTAAGAATATGCAGCTACCTGACCTGAGAAGACATATCCGGCATGGGGGGACATAAGGCCTAAGATTTTGCCCGCTATTTGCTTGTGTTTGACATTTGAAATAAAATCATCAACTGTTTTTGTTAGTTGTTTTTTGTCCATTGGGTAGAAAGAACCAGCAACTGCAGGTTTCCTGATCCTTTCTTGTGCGATGAGGCGGGTAAAAGGAAGGCAGGGTATAATTATAATAACACCTAGTGCAATCCACCATCTGGCGGATAGCAGCAAAAAGTTTTGTCTTTTATTCTGATTAGCCATTACATGGTGATGTTTTTATTAGCCGCTCATATTTAAGAAAATTTATTTACCATGATTTTTTAATTTATACAATGAGATTGCTCTTAAAACTGTAACTCAATAAGTTGGGGCAGCAGCTTAAAAATGCTGCATTTAAGGCCATGCGGCACATCCTTGAAGGAGAAGCAGAAAAATTGAGGGAAGAACCGTGTTTTGAAGCGAAAAAAAACAAGGTTGCGTAAGTCTACTATTCAATTGTATTGTTGGCTATGACAATTCTTTGCACCTCTGAAGTTCCTTCGTAGATAGTTAATACCCTGGCATCACGGTAGTATCTCTCTACGGGATATTCCTTGCTATACCCATAGCCCCCGTGAATCTGAATTGCTTTATATGCAGAACTGTTGGCAGTCTCAGATGCAAATAATTTTGCCATAGATGCCTCTCGTGTAAATCTTTCTCCTCTGTCTTTCATAGATGCAGCATTGAATGTGAGGAGCCTTGCTGCTTCGGTCTGGACTGCCATATCGGCTATCATCCAGCGAATACCTTGAAATTTTGATATAGGGCTGCCAAATTGCACTCTCTCTTGTGCATATGTTACGGCTGCATCCAAACATGCTTGAGAGAGTCCTACGGATAAAGATGCAATGCCAATTCTTCCTTCATCCAGAGCGGTCATTGCGATAATAAACCCCTGTCCCTCTTCACCCAGCAAATTCTCTGCAGGGACCCTACAATCTTCAAATATCAAGCTTGTAGAATCTGACGCCCTCTGACCCATTTTATCCTCCTCCGGGCCCACAATAAATCCAGGCATCCCCTTTTCCAGCACAAAAGAACTTATACCCCTATGTTTTTTACCTTTGTCTGTATAGGCAGTGGCTACCACAACATCTGCATTTTTCCCACTGGTAATCCATGCCTTGGTACCATTTAAAATGTAGCTATTTCCGTCCTTTTTAGCCGTTGATTTTGCACCGGCCGGATCAGATCCTGCAGCCGGTTCTGTCATTGCAAAGCACCCAAGCTTTTCACCAGCTGCCAGGGGCTTGAGATAATTTTCTTTCAGAAAATCAGAGCCAAACCTGTATATAGGACCGCAGGACACACTGTTATGAACAGACATGATGACGGCTGTAGAGGCACATGCATATCCAATTTCCTGAAGGGCTAAACTATAGCTTATTGTATCGACACCTGCTCCATTGTATTCAGGTGGAACAGTCATTCCCATCAGTCCAAGTTCGCCCATTTGTTTGATAATAGCTGAGGGAAATTCTTTTGTTTTATCCCTCTCGGCAGCCGTAGGGAGGATAGCATCCCGAGCTAAATCCTTGACCATAGCCTGGATCATTTTTTGTTCTTCATTTAGTTGATAGCTCATTTTCAATTCTCGATTTAAAATTAGCAATTCTCGATTTAAAATTAAAAGCCGATTTTACGTTGCTAATTTTAAATTGATCTAAGGTGTATAGAGTACAACCACCATTTCTGCTTTTTCAGAACTTAAATTTCTGAGCTTATGAACGATGGATGAGTTAAAATGCAATGAATCCTCTGGATTTAACACGTTTTTGTTATCCCCAACAGTAACCTCTATTTTACCTTTAAGCACATAGATAAACTCTTCCCCTTCATGCTGATAGCCTACCCCCTTATGATCGGAAACCGGATCTATAAAGACTTTGAAGGCCTTTAGATGTTTATGAATAGCATCTGGTGTTAATGTCTGATAGGTGTAATCTTCTGTCCTTTCTCTAAAGCCATCTGCTTTCTTTTTGTCGGCTTTATCTCTCTCTTTTTTCAAGAGAACACCGCTATCTATCTCTAAGGCCCTTGAAAGTCGTAAAATAGTAGCAACCGGAGGCATGATGGTCCCTTTCTCTATACGGGATATGTAATCTATAGAGAAACCTGTCTCATTAGCTAGATAATCAAGACTCAGTTTTTTATCAGTCCTTATATCTTTTAATCGTTTGCCCATAGGTTTTTCTTTTTTTGCATGTGCCATGATATCCTCTTATAATCTTTTAAATATAACGCTTTTACCATTCCTTTTGCTTTGTTTTCCTTATATATCTCACAATCTTATAAACAAAACTAAAAAGAAGGGTAGCGCTGATAAGTATAATAAAATTCGAGGCAAAAAATGTCATAATAAATGAGAATGGTTCACCAAGCTGATATGCAGTATAAAGCAGGTCTATGCCCAAAATTATAAAAAAAATAGAAAGAACTACCAAGATAATCTGGCTAAACCACCAGGGAATAGGGTTTTCCATTATGCAGCACCCTTTTTTAGTTTTTTCGAAACAATAGTATCGCAGGCAGTGTAGGGATCGGTTTCGCCTTTTATAATTGATTGGAGTGTGGTTTCAAACTCACCTGAATTGATGATTTCGTCAAAGACATCACGAATGATTTTATCCTTTATCATTTCGGAGAGATCATTTCTGACCTTTTCATACTTACGCATGGATTGTATTTTTGCAGAAGATTCTAAATGTTTGCGATGTTTGTCAATTTCATCCAGGATTTCGATTATTCCTTTATCAAATACCGCCTGAGCGGTGAGAATTGGCGGCTTCCACCCATCTTTATATCTTTTTTCATCCATCTCGATCATCAACCGAATATCGTTTACTGTCCTATCTGCTCCTTCTCTATCAGCCTTGTTTATTACAAAAATATTCCCTATCTCTAAGATGCCTGCCTTAAGGGCCTGCACATCATCGCCCATCCCTGGTACAAGCACAATAATAGTAGTATCTGCGCTTTGAACAATATCTATTTCATCCTGCCCGACACCAACTGTTTCAACTATAATACAGTCCTTTCCCATGGCATCCAGGACATCAATAGCGCTTCTTGTCGATTGAGTAATGCCACCGAAATAGCCTCTGGTTGCCATTGAACGTATAAATACACCTTCATCCATGCTGTGACGCTGCATCCTGACCCTGTCACCCAATATGGCGCCGCCGCTAAAAGGGCTGGTTGGATCTACCGCAAGGACACCAACGGTCTTTCCGTCAGCTCGGAGGTGAGTCACCATCTGATCTACCAATGTAGATTTTCCTACGCCAGGTGAACCAGTTATACCAACTACATATGCCTTCCCGGTAGATGGATAAAGATCTTTAAGAACTTCTCTGGATCCAGGGACATTATCATCAATATCCCTGATGAGTCTGGCAACAGACCTGATATCCCCGGATATAATTTTCTCAGCTATATCCATTATGGAGGCACCTCCTAAGATTAGCTAAAGGTTTACTTACTGCTTTCTGCTTACTCCCTACTATCATCAACCCCTGGGCTTCACATTTTCCTCAACCCATTTCACAACCTTATCTAAAGGCGTTCCCGGGGTAAATAACTCCTTAATTCCCGCCTTTTTTAGTTTAGGAATGTCCTCTTCTGGAAATATGCCACCACCGCACACCACAATGTCATCTGCACCTTTCTCGTGCAGTAACTCTACCACTCGAGGAAAGAGATACATATGGGCGCCCGCTAACGAAGATAATCCTATCATATCCACATCTTCTTGGATCGCAGCCTGCACTACCTCTTCAGGGGTCTGATGGAGCCCGGAATAGACTACCTCAAAACCAGCATCCCTGTATGTTCTGGCAATAATTCTGGCGCCTCTATCGTGGCCATCCAGACCTGGTTTTGCTACTAAAATCCTAATTTTTCTTTTTTGATTCATACGATATTCCTACTATTTGAAGCTTAAAGTGCCTAGTCAGGTTTTTAGGTTCACCGTTAAGGGTTAATTGCTTTATGATTTTCATCATAGTTATTGGATAACATAGAATTCGCTTCGGATTTGCGTGCAAGACTGCCTGGTCTACTGAAAGAGCCGTATGAACGCTGAATTCGTCAGTTAATTGAACTCGTTTTTCATCTGTTTAACCTAGAACCCCGCCTACCGTCCGGCGGGCAGGGGTGAACCCCAGAACCTTGAACCTGAGCAGTTACGGCACTTTCTTTAATAAACACCGGGGTCCCGGTATACTCCAAAGACTTCCCGAAACACGTCACAAATCTCCTGCTCAGTAGCATATTCTTTGACTGCATCTATAATTGGATGCATGAGATTATCATCTCGTTGGGCGGATTCACCTAATTTCTCCAATGCATTCTTTACCTTTTTATTGTCCCTTGTATCCTTAACCTGATTTGTCCATTGTATCTGCTTTTCTTCTAATTCTGCCTCTATTTGAAGGATCTCTACAGGAATTTCTTCTTCAGTGACATACTTATTTACCCCGACTACCGTCTTTTCTTTGCTATCTATCTGTTTTTGATACTTATATGCTGCATCAGCTATCTCTAACTGCGGATAGTTTCTCTCTATTGCCGCTACCATGCCTCCCATGTCATCAATCTTTTTGATATATTCAAAGGCCTCTTCCTCCATATCTTTGGTGAGGCGCTCAATATAAAAGGATCCACCAAGGGGATCGATTGTGTTTGCTACTCCTGACTCTTCAGCAATTATTTGCTGGGTGCGAAGAGCAATAGTGGCTGCCTCTTCAGTAGGCAATGCCAGAACCTCATCCAGGGAATTGGTGTGGAGTGATTGTGTTCCGCCAAGCACAGCGGCCAGGGCCTCAAGGGAGGTTCTGATCACATTATTATATGGCTGTTGGGCAGTAAGAGAACAGCCAGCGGTTTGTGTATGAAATCTGAGCCACATTGAGCGCTGATCTTTTGCCTTGAACCTCTCAGACATGATTTTTGCCCACATCCTTCTCGCTGCCCTATATTTTGCAATCTCTTCAAAAAAGTCAATGTGTGAGTTAAAGAAAAACGAGAGTCGCGGGGCAAAGGAGTCAACAGCAAGGCCTCTTTCAAGAGCAGCCTCTACATAGGCAATGCCGTCTGCTAAGGTAAAGGCAAGCTCCTGAACAGCAGTAGATCCAGCCTCCCTGATGTGATAGCCGCTTATGCTTATGGGATTCCATCTGGGAACCTCTTTGGTCGCAAATTCAACAGTGTCGGTAATAAGCCTCATAGAGGGTTTTGGAGGGCACATGAATGTCTTTTGTGCAATGAATTCCTTGAGCATATCGTTTTGTATGGTTCCGCCTATTGCTTCCCTGCGTATCCCTCTTTTTTCCGCCATTGCAATATACATTGCCCACATTACTGCTGCTGGCGGGTTTATGGTCATAGATGTAGTAATCCTGTCAATAGGAAGGCCCTCAAAGAGTATCTCCATATCCTTTAATGTGTCGATAGCCACACCACATCTGCCACATTCCCCTACTGATTTTGGTGAATCGGTATCATAGCCCATTAAGGTGGGCATATCAAAGGCTGTGGACAAACCTGTCTGCCCCTCATTTACAAGGAGGTGAAATCTCTTATTGGTATCTTTGGCAGAGCCCAGACCAGCAAACATCCTCATCGTCCATAGTCTTCCCCTATACATGGAGGGTTGAACACCCCTGGTAAACGGGTATTGATTAGGGAATCCTATATCATTTGAATAATCAAGGTCTTTAATGTCCAATGGAGTATAGAGGTTTTGGACAGGATGATCTGAAACACTAGAAAATCGCGTTAATCTTTCAGGGGTCTTTGCAACAGATTTGTTGTAAACCTGTTGCCATTTTTTATTCTCTACATCTATTTTTTCTATGCTTTCTTTTGTAAACATAATAGCCCCCTATTAAAATTTTCCTAATAGTGAACTGGCTATAGTATTTTTTTGTATCTCTTTTGTCCCTTCATAAATCTCCGTTATCTTTGCGTCTCTATAGAAACGTTCTACCTCATACTCAAGCATATAGCCGTATCCTCCCAATAGTTGGATAGCCTCATCAGCTACTTCAACTGCTGTCCGAGCTGCATACATCTTTGCAATGGACGTTAATTTTGGGTCTATTCTTCCCTGATCAAAGTTCCAGGCCGATTTATGGACTATAAGGCTTGCTAATTCTATCTTGGCCGCCATATCTGCGAGTTTATGCTGTGTGACCTGAAATTGAGCAAGCTTTTTTCCAAACTGGGTACGCTCTTTACAGTATGCAAGCGCACGATCAAAGGCGCCCTGGGCAATCCCGAGGGCCTGGCCAGCTATTTCTATCCTGCTCTCGTCAAAAAATTCAAGCACATGATAGAATCCCTTATTTTCTTGGCCCACGAGATTTGAGACCGGAACTCTCACATCATTAAATGAAAGCTCCCCGGTTGACGTCATCTTTATCCCCATTTTTTCACCAACATCCGCCCTAGAATATCCAGGCGTTTCCTTCTCAACAATGATGACTGACTGGCCGCGATAGGTAGGCTTGACCTCAAAATCTGTCTGGCATAAGACCATGACAAAGTCACTAATGGTCCCATTAGTAATAAAGGTCTTTACACCGTTTATTATATATTCATCCCCTTCTTTTTTTGCAGTTGTATCCATAAGGGTAATATCACTTCCATGGTCTGGCTCAGTGAAACCCCCGCTGGAAATTGCCTCCCCTTTGGTGAGAGGAATCAGGTATTTTTCCTTCTGCTGCTCATTTCCAAATCTCAGGATGATTTCAGATGAAAAATCAGCCAGGCTAATGGCAACGCCTATCCCTGAATCCTGTCGACAGAATTCTTCCACAACAAGGACATTCTCGAAGATGCCATACTCCTGCCCACCATATTTTTCTGGGTAATGGATGCCCATGAAACCAAGTTCACAGGCCTTTTTCCAGATCTCTGAAGGAAATGTGTGGTTTCTTTCATGCTCAAGGGCTATCTCTTTGTCAAACTCACCTTTCGCAAATTCTCTTGCTGCCTTCTGGATCGCCTCCTGTTCCTTATCTAATGTAAATTCCATTGTAACCTCATATCTAAAGAAGTTCTCCTTTAAATTCTGCCTTTCTTTTCTCTAAGAATGCCCCCATCCCCTCTCTGGCATCATCACTTGCCATGCATATACCAAATGCATCAGATTCCAGGTAACAACCTGTTCTCAGGTCCTGATCATAGCCCCTTTGGATGGCCTCTTTAACTGCCCTAATAGAAACCTTGCCCTTTGAAGCCAGTACCTTCGCAACTTTCATTGTCTCTTCCCATAAAGACTCTTTTGGAAAGACCCTGTTTACAAGGCCAATCTCTTTGGCCTCCTGTGCGGTTATCATTATTCCTGTCATACAAAGCTCTTTCGCCATTGACTTACCAACGAGGCGAGATAATCTCTGGGTTCCTCCAAAGCCTGGAATAATCCCGAGGTTGATCTCTGGCTGGCCAAACTTAGCAGAATCAGCGGCATATATAAAATCGCATGCCATTGCTATCTCTGTTCCCCCACCGAGGGCAAAACCATTGACACAGGCAATTACTGGAATGGATAAGGCCTCGAGCTGAAAGAGGAGTTCCTGGCCCTGTCTTGAAAAAAATTTCCCTTCTAACGGGGTATAATCCTTCATCGAGGCTATGTCTGCTCCTGCAACAAAGGCCCTATCTCCCTCTCCTGTCAGGATAAGAACCTTTATAGATGTATCTGTGTCGATTTTTCTCAGGACGTCTGCCATCTCAGAGACAACAGTTGGATTAATGGCATTGAGTACCTTGGGTCGGTTAAATTTAATTATGGCAATATCCTCTTCTTTGCTAAACAGAATAGTTTCATACGACATGGTTCGCTCCCTTTTAAATTTTCGATTTTCTATTGACGATTTTCGATTAATAATCTTCAATTGTCAATCTTCAATTATCAATTCATTAAACCCTTTCAAGGGCCATGGCCATACCCTGGCCTCCACCTATACATAGGGTGGCAAGACCTAACTCAACATCATTTCTGACCATTTCATTCATCAGTGTTATTACAATTCTGGCACCAGTGCAGCCAATTGGATGGCCTATAGATATACCACTTCCCAAAAGGTTAGTTTTATCAAGATCGAGCCCTAATTCCCGTATGCAGGCAATGGCCTGAGAGGCAAAGGCCTCATTGAGTTCAATTTCACCAAAGTCGCTTATCTCCAAGCCCGTGGCTTTTAGAACCTTTCTCACAGCAGGAATAGGGCCAAGTCCCATATAAGCCGGGTCTATAGCCCCTGATGCATATGCCTTAATCTTCACTATGGGTTTTAGGCCCAATTCTTTTGCCTTTTCAGATGACATTAAAAGAAGCGCAGCAGCCGCATCATTAATACCAGAGGCATTACCTGCGGTAACAGTACCACCTTTTTTAAATGCCGGCCGCAATTTTGCCATTTTTTCCACACTTGTGTCCATTGGCCTTTCATCAGTGTCAAAGATAATCGGTTCACCTTTTCTCTGTGGAATAGAAACAGGGATAATTTCCTGTTTGAAGATGCCTTCAGCTATCGCCTTTCGTGCCCTTGCATGACTCATGGCGCCAAGTTGATCCTGTTCGCTTCGAGAAATTTCATATTTTTCAGCAATATTTTCAGCGGTAATCCCCATGTGGTAACCATAAAAGATTTCCCAGAGACCATCAAAGATCATCAAATCAACCATATCGGCATTGTTCATCCTGGTTCCCCACCGTGCACTATTTAACCCATAGGGCGCCATGCTCATGTTTTCCATGCCGCCTGCAAGAATAGTGTTTTTTTCCCCCTCCCGTATGGCAAGAGCGGCGAGGGATAAGGCCTTCATACCTGAGGCGCAGACCTTATTGATAGTAAAGGCATTCACCTCCTTGGGAATGCCCGCGTGCACTGTTGCCTGTCTGGCAACATTTTGCCCCTGTCCTGCCCCTATCACATTACCCATGATTACCTCATCGATTTCTAAGGGTTGAAGAGAATCATCATAATCATAGGTATTTTTTTCTAATTCAATCATGCCCAAACCCTTAAGGGCATCTGGCTCAAAACCCTTGAGTTCTTCAGAGGCGAAGGGCCTCAGCCCAATTTTTTTTAAGGTTTCCTTTAATACCAAGGAACCCAAGGTAACGACCGGTGTGCCCTTTAGTGATCCCCCAAAAGAACCTACAGGTGTTCTTATGCCTCCAACAATTACTACATCTCTCATATACGTTTCTCCTTTATTAATGTTAGCTGGTTAAACAAAATATTTATGGATTATAAGTGCTTTTATATATTCTTTTCTTCTAATTTAAGTCAAGTCAAAATAGTCTCGCTGTTAGCTAAATTTTAAAAGTGGACTCTTTAAAGATTAAAAGTGGACTACCTTTAGATCACTGTTTTTAACTCTCTGGCTAAGGATCAATAGTTCTATTCACTCGCAGACAGAAGATATCCTTCACAGATTGAAAAGGTGGTTTTACTTTAAACTCTCTAAACAGAGACCTCTTTTCTTTAAGTGCTCTTTGAAAACGGAAATAAGGAACCTCCTGGGTTGTTGAATGGAGCTGCTTGTAATTATATCTGTGTACTTCATAATTAAGAACTCTCTGAGCCTGTTTTATATCGGTCACATTATCTCTCACACATGTTCTTATAACTCTATCCTGAAGCCATCTATATGGCCTTTCAATCTTACCCTTGGCCTGTGGGGACAAGGCATAGGTTACC
>QMLT01000013.1 GCA_003646875.1 Deltaproteobacteria bacterium | reverse complement strand
GTATTATGTCAACAGATATCCATTTTATGGTCTGTTTAGGTTGCGCTACAGTTTCTTTGCACGCTAAATCTTAATTATTGAACAGGCTCTATTCACAGGAATCCTCTAAGGGCAGGTGTATAGCTCGTAAGTTGAAAGATTATCCATGGAGCAGCCACAATGGTTATATATCAAAGGCAAAGAAGTGGGAATGGTTATACAAGAATTACATCCTGGATATGCTTTTATCCTAAGATTTTCTTCATCAACGCTATCAGTTCCTCTGGTTCCTCTGGTTTTTCAATATAAGCTTCGGGTTCAGGCACAGATTGACCGGCAAATTCATCTAAGACTTTCTGGGATTTGAGGAAGCTTTTTTTGGGTATAGCAGAGAGCACAATCACCGGAATATCTTTTAAAGATTCCTCGGTCTTCAATTCGTGATACATCCTGACTCCACTCTCTTTTGGCATCAACATATCTAAAATAATCAAATCTGGTTTATCCTCTCTTACCTTGCCCATGCCCTCAACACCGTTCTTGGCTTCAATGGCTTCATATCCGCTTTTTTCCACAAGTTTTGAGACAACCTTTCTTATATCAACATCATCGTCAACAGTAAGAACCTTCTTCATGATGCATCCTCCTCCTATTATTTCGTGACATAAAATTAGCTTTACTCCTCTTTTCCGGCCGCTCCTGATGTAGCTACATCGTAACTACCCAGGTTGTCAGGTTCAAGGTTCACAGTTCAGGGGGTCAACTTGGAGCCATAAACCATTGTCAATGCCAAGAGTCCTTAACCGGCTCATGAAAAACTCGCATTTAACTGTTAATGGTTCAACAAATAACTATTGAACCCCGCCTGCCGTCCGGCGGGCAGGCGTGAACCCGGGACTTTGAACCTGTGTAGTTACGCTACATCCCTATATGGCATTCGAATGGTAAACGTTGATCCCTTTCCGGGTTGTGAGTTTACAGTAATGGTTCCACCATGTTCCTGGACTATCTTCTGGGTATTCAGGAGCCCAAGACCAGTGCCTCTTCCCTCTTTGGTGGTAAAAAAACTGGTAAATAGCTTTTCTTTGGTCTCTTCATCCATACCACAACCGTTGTCAGATACCTCAAATTTGACCATGCTATCATCTTCAAGGGTTGTCCTTACCTGCACTACCCATTTCTTCTCTTCATTAGAGTCATAAATACAGGCATCTATGGCATTTGAAACCAGATTAAGCAAACAGCGATGAATACCTTTAGGGTCCATAACTACTTCACCCATGGAAGGATCAAAATCTTTAATAATCTTGATACTATATTCCTTTGCGCTCTCTTGCGAAAGTTTACAGACATCATCTGCAATCTCATTGGGGAAACATTTTTCATATTCTGGCTTGCGTTCTCTGGAATACTCAAGCAGATCAAGGACCAGACCTGAAATCCTGCCCATGTTACTTTCTACCAAATCCCAGCCGTCCTTAAGGGAATCTGTATCATCTTCTTTAAGGGCCTCGTTTACCAAATAGACCCCACCCTTCAGGCCAAACAAAATATTTTTCACATAATGGGCAAGACTGGCTACGGTTTGCCCAACAGCCGCCAATCTTTCTGATTGAATTAGTTCTTTTTCCAGTTGCCTTATCTTGGTTAATCGTTCCTCCACCTCCATCTTGACCGCGGTCCAGTGCCGGACCCTTTGGGAGAGTTCTCTGTAATCAAAGGGCTTGGCTATATAATCATCTGCCCCAATGCCCAATCCCTTCACTTTATCAGGTATCTTTCCCTTAGCAGTTAGCATAATAGTGGGGATGAGTTTGGTATCTTCAGAACCTTTTAGCCTTCTGCATACCTCATAGCCATCTATTTTGGGCATCATTATATCTAATAGTATTAAGTCAGGCTGATATTCCACTACCTGTTGCAGGGCCTGCTCTCCATCATAGGCCTCTGAGGTATGATACCCTTCAGCGCGCAGCCTCTTGGTCAGTAATTCAACAGTGTCGATATCATCATCAACTATTAATATTTTAGCCTTGTTCGTCATTTAAATTTTCTATATATTGATTATGGGCTAGGCTTCAGGAAATTCTTGATTTGGTTAGGTAATTCCCGGACATCAATGGGCTTAGGAATATAGTAGTCACAACCCGCGGCTAAAGCCTTTTCCATATCCCCTTTCATTGCATGGGCTGTTAGTGCAATTATCGGTATACGCCTGAGGTCTCTATCAGTCTTTAATCTTGTTGTTACCTCATAGCCATCTATCTTTGGGATAAAAAGATCCATAAGTATCAGATCAGGGTTTTCAGTCTTTGTTTTTTCTATAGCCTCTTCACCATCAACTGCTTCAATTACCTTATAGCCATTGATCTTCAAGACCTTAACCACCAATTCCCGGTTATCCTGATTATCCTCAACCACTAAGATTTTCCGTGATGAACCTTTCTGAATTCCTTTATTGCGCATAACTATTCGTGACTAAACGCTGTTTATTAGGCAATCTTTTCTAGTATTTCTAAATTAAAATAGGCTATTCTTCATTTACAGGCAAGGTGAAGTAAAACTTACTGCCCTCTCCGTATTTGCTCTCTACCCAGATATTACCACCCTGCATTTCAACCAGTCTTTTGCAAATACTAAGCCCTAAGCCGACACCTCCATGTGGACGTGTAGCTGATGTATCGAGGGGTGTAAACATATCAAATAACTTATCAAAATCTTTTTTTCTGATTCCCATACCGGTGTCTGCAATACAGACCTCAACGAATTTAGTTTTCTGTGGCCGTCTCGTGCTTAAGGTAATGCTCCCCTCCGAGGTAAATTTAATGGCATTATGCAGTAGATTTGTTATCACTTGCCTGACCCTATCGGGGTCTGCATATGCCAGTGGTAAATTTTCATCAAAATCTGTGTTTATAATCAACTGCTTTTTGTTTATCAATGGTTCAAGGGCATAGACTGTCTCTTGTATAATATCCTGTAAATCTACTGCTCTCAAGTCTAATTCTACCTTTCCAGATTCAATCCTGGACATATCCAAAATTTCATTGATTAAGGTGAGCAAATTTTTAGCATTATTATGGATCTTTTTCAGGCTGTTCTCTTGCTCTTCGTTAACATCCCCATCTATCCTATCTATGAGCAGTTCCGTATAGCCAATTATAGAATTAAGCGGGGTCCTGAGTTCATGGGACATATTTGCCAGAAAAGAAGATCTAAGTTCATCAAGCTTTTTTAGCTCTATGTTTGCTTGCTCAAGTTCCGTCGTTTTTTGCTCCAGCTCATCATGCGCTCTCTGCAATGCCGCCTGTGCCTCTCTGCGCTCTGTTGTATCCCAGAAGGTTTCAATTGAGCCGACTGTCTTCCCATCGGCATTTTTAATCGGCGAAGCCGTAAAGAAGAGCCATTTGCCTTTCTCGCCTATGTGTGGAAAGAATTCCTCTGCCTCATACGCGCCTTCGATGAGAGCCGACTTCCGCCAACTATGGCCATAGTATTTATCTATTTCGTCTTCCTCCATTTCATCCACTATAACATCTGCCATTATAGGCCTTTTTTCCGGCCTGAAGGGTAGCCACTGCTTATTGGTTCCCACTATCTCCTCAGCCTTATAGCCAAAAAATTTTTCGCAGGCCCTGTTCCAGTGGGTCACAATATGGTCCTTATTTATCACAAAGGTTGGTATAGTATTTCCGTCGATTATCTGCGACAGCGCCCTCTCCCTTTCAACAATTTCTCTCTCTACGGCCTGCAGGTGCCTGGTCCTTTCCTCCACGATCCTGGCAAGCTGATGGGAGAATAAGGCAAATTCCTTCTCGATCTTATCTGGTTCGCATATATGTTCCCTTAGCTCCCTTTGACTCCTCGCGCTTTGTTCTTCGATCTGAAGGAAATCCCAGACTGACATAGCCTCAAGATGGTCTATAAGCCTTACATTGCCTGGTTTCGTCGACTTGATTTCCTCCAGTAACCGATCATCTCCCGTTACCTCTATGATCAGATCCAGCCCTTCGATGTTATAGAGGTCTCTATAATTCAGGGTTGTAAATATCCCTTTCTCTCTGGCATATACAAGGCCCTCGGCCCGCTCATTTATATCCGCTACGCCGAGGATGGCCATTTTCTGATGGAAATTCTTTCCCATGACGATCTTAAGCATAGCCTTGCAGACCCTGCCTCCTCCGACCACAGCGATGTTGGAATTATTTAAAATATCCCTCATCTTATCCCTTCTTACGATCAATAGGACAGAATTCTATTTACATTGAGCATCATGTTCATCCTTACAACTTCCTGGACTACAATTCCTCTGAAAAACTGAAATATCCTGATATTTCAATATATTCCTGAATTTCAATGCCTCTGACCGCCTTCTCTTCCTTGATTAAGGAACTAATAGTGTAGGCAACTCTGATACCTCTGCCACCTGCTGAGAAACACTTCCCAACCACCTCGCCTGCCAGGCGCTCTTTCCACTCGTTCCTGTGGCAATGAGAGTGGCATCACGTTCCCGGGCTGCATTTTCAATCTGGGTGAAATCGCCGATGTAGAGGTGATATTCTGCTTCTATTCCTTCACCTTCAAGGGCTTCACATAATTCATCGAGTTTTTTTCTATTCTCCCTTTCCATTTTCTGAAGCCCCCTTCTCCCCAGACCCTCCATGGCCTTCTCAGTTTCAACGTGGATTACTTGTAGCTTTTTGATAGAATTTTTAATACCGACTAAAAACTCCAGTGCTCTATTAGCTGGAGGGGAAAAATCCGTTGCCAAAAGCGGCCTCTCAAACAGCCTGTCATTCACCTTGCCGGAGTCTAACTTGTATTTATGCACCAGGATCGGTGTTGTAGTCTTTCTAATTAGTTCTATTGTCTTAGAATCAATATAGAGCTTTTGCAGTTTGGTCCTCTTCTGACGACTTATCACAATAAGATCTGCCTCTTCCTCTTTCTCGGTTTCAAGAACCTTAGAAACCGTATCTCCAACCACGATGTATGATCCACATTCCATGCCCTCCTCAAATAGACTTTGCGCCCAATCTACAAAACGGACTTCAGCCATTGCCGTAAGCCTCTTCTTTTCATCCGTAGTATAATAGCCTATACTACGGTCTATCACATGCATGAGCACCACATGATCAAGGCCTGATTCTCTAAGAACCATTAATGATCGTAAGGCATCAAACCACAATTCTTCAAAATCTGTTACAAATATCATCTTTTTGATTTCCATAACCGGCTCTCCTTTTTTTAACGTATTTTAGATAGTTTAACCCTCCTGCTTGTAATTACTGAGGTATATTGCCACAAAGGCACCAAGGCACCAAGATTATAGAATTATTCTTTATAATAGCCTTCTTTATCCAATTTATGTCTTTCTTCTTCTTTGGGGCTTTGTGTCTTCGTGGCTGAATAGTTACCGCGTTTTTAAAAAATAAAATAAATCAAAGCAAAAGCAAAGAGAAATATAATTGCCAAAAGAACTCCCACACCCATGGGTCTTCTATATAAGTCTTCGTCATACGTCTCACCAGAAGAATATCCGCTTACATATCTCAGCCCTTTTGTGATTCTTAAATAAACATATGCTGTTAGTATCTCGAGGATCGAGATAGGGTTTCGGGCTAATCGGGCAATGATATATACTGCCCTGGAAAAGCGCACCTGCAATGTAGTCCTTAAGTTGCTCATAGGCACAGCGCTTAACCATATTAGACCCCTTCCTCCCATTCGATAGAAATAGTCAAAATCTAAGATAGTTGCTCTGTGAGGCACAACCATGGCCTTGGCTAATATAAATGCTACTCCGGCTAACATAAAGAGTTGAATAACGCCAAATATATGGGAGAGTGTAAAAGGGTGATAACTAACCACGTTATAGGGAAGTATGTCAAAGAGAATTTTAGGGTAAAGACCAATAAACACACATAAAAAAGCGGTCAAGCCCATGGCAAGTTGCATATTAAAGGGGGCCTCCTTGGAGCTTATCTCTGGGTTTTTAGCAAAGAAGGCAAAATAACCAAGTTTCACAAAGGAGAGAAATGTTCCCACGGATGCCAGGATCAACATGAGCTCTAATGCGGGCATGTGCGCCTCGACCGCAGAGGCTATAACCATCCCCTTACTTACAAACCCATTAAATCCTGGTGCACCGGAAATGGAAAGGGCAGCTATGAGAAAGGTAATACAGGTAACAGGCATAAACTTTGCTAGACCCCCCATATCTGTTAACTTTCTTTTTCCGGTCATATAGATAACAGATCCCATACCCATAAAGAGTAATGCCTTATACAAAATGTGATTAAAGACATGGGCTATCCCACCATTTACACCAAGTGCGGTTCCTATTCCAATGCCTGCGACCATGTATCCTACCTGGCTGACAATATGGTAGGCAAGGAGTCTTCGAGCGTCATTCTGAAGTAACGCAAATATAACACCGTATACCGCCATGATCCCGCCCATATAGGCTATAAAATCAGTGCCTGCAAAACATCTGGCTAATGCATATACACCTGTTTTTGTAGTGAAAACGGAAAGAAAAACACTCCCTGTGATAGTCCCTTCAGGGTATGCATCTGGCAACCATGTATGAATAGGGATAAAGGCGGTGTTAAGTCCAAACCCAATAAGTATGAGCCAGTATGCGAAACCAGGTTGCATTTGAACCACGCTAATGGATCCTTTACTGATAGTATAAATAATAATACCAGCTAACAGGCTACAGCCACCAAATATGTGCATTAAAATATACCTAAAGCCCGCGTTTAGGGATTCCCTGTCTTTTTGAAACCATATGAGAAAAACAGATGTCACGGCCATAATTTCCCAGAAGGCATATAGGCTAAACAAATCTCCAGCAAAGACAACGCCTAAAGAGCTTCCAACATACAGGAAGGCTGCTATATGTTGACCATCTTGCTTTACATGTAGACTATAGAGTATGGCCAAAAACCCTATAATGATAAAGATATATCCCACTACCAGACTCAGTCTATCAACCTGGCAAAAGATGAGGTCATAACCTAAAAAGTTATATACCCAGCTTGTGCCTGGAGTTAGATATAAGATATCTAAAAATGCCAGCGCAGGGATCATGAGCATATATAGCTGTTTAACTTTTCCCTTGAAAAAGGGAATCAGCATTGCCCCAAGAATAAAGAAAAAGGCAGGTGGAATAGCCTTAATCATAAAAATCCTCCTTCTTTTGTGCAAAGGAAGTCAGTATGGCTGTGGCCAATATAAGGAGAAAGGCCCCGATAACACCAAAAATTGCCTCAATTGACGGTATTTTGTCCCAAAAAAAGACGGCATGCTCGTGTTTGATGAAAAACCCGACAGGGATAGATAACACAGCTAATAGTATAAATAACCATTTAAGCATCTTTCTCATGTTCGCCTACCTTTAGCTAAAGTAATCAACATTAAAGGCAAACTCATGGGCCCGTAGGGCCTACGTCCCGGAGGGATTACTTGCCCGCCATCAACCCGCCCTGCGGGACTCAGGCCCTGCCCGACGGACGGCAGGCGGGGAGGCGGATGGGTTGGAGCGATGGAATACTGGAGTAATGGGTGCATCTGCACAGCATCGTTAGCGATCAGGCCATGCCCGACGCCTATTAGAGCTACGTTTTGTCTTTTTTATGCCTTAACGCAATCTTATAAAATAGATCAAACCATAAACAAGCAGAAAGATTATGGCTATAAGGACACCAAGGCCTATAGGTCTTCTATAGACATTTTCATCGTATCTCATTTCTTTTGCCGCAGCAATTCTGGATTCCAATCCCTTTAGTTCATCTGCTTTATCCTTGTATGTGCCAGATGCCTGGTAAAGCCTATTCATAATTTTTAGGTGAAAATACCTTACTGTTATCTCAGGGAGTAAGATGGGATTTTTGCTTAGACTCGCAACGTTTGTCACCATTCTGGTGAAAAAACTCTGCAACCTAAGCCTGAGGTCCTGCATGGGATTACTGACGAACCAGAGGAGAAGCACACCTGGTTTTCTATAGAACCAATCCGTGTCAACGCTAATCTTAGGTTCACCGCCAAGTTTGTCTATATAGAGCCAAAACGCAGCGCCTGTAAGCAGTAATAGCTGCGTCATCCCAACAACATGATTTAATGTGTAAGGATGGAAATGGACAGGATAAGGAAGAAGGTTATAGAGGATCTCAGGATAAACGCCTGTTAAGATGCACAAAAATGAGGCCATGCCCATAGCTATTAGCATATTTAAGGGAGGCTCCTTGGCCTCTATCTCTTCCTCTTCAACTTTTTCTCCCTCGGGAACCCTGCCAAACCAGATGCCATAGGGGAGCTTCAGGCCCGTATGAAGGAATGTCCCTATGGAGGCCAGATGCAACAATAGATATATAACAGGCCGCTCTAGTTCAGCGGATGCTGCAATAACCATGGTTTTGCTTATAAAACCATTAAATAGTGGCACCGCAGAGATGGAAAAACCGCCTATCATATAAAGGGAGAGAGTGATGGGCATTTTCTTGTATAAATTTCTGCCTTGCAGGTCTGTGAGCTTTCTTCTGCCAGTTACATAAATTACTGCTCCAGCGCCCATGAAAAGCAGGGCCTTATACAAAATGTGGCAAAATGCATGAGCAGTTGATCCATTCATGGACATCTCAGTTCCCAATCCCACTCCAGCTACCATATATCCAACCTGGCTGATGATGTGGTATGCAAGGAGTCTTCGGATGTCGTTCTCAAGCACTGCATAGGCCACTCCATATACCGCCATAATAGCCCCAAGCCAAACAAGGATCTCAACCCCAGGGAAGGTCCTCAAAAGCACATACACAGCGCTTTTGGTAGTAAATGCGGTCAAAAAAACACTCCCGGTAACAGTTGCCTCTGGGTAGGCGTCAGAAAGCCAGGCATGAAAAGGGGGAACAGCGGCATTGATGATAAAACCAAGCAGTATGAGTTGGGAGGCAAGCCCCCCATATTCTATAAAACCAAAATTTGTAGAACCTGTATTTGACACATGTATGATGATGCCGGCCAAAAGAGCGCAACCACCAAATATGTGAACCATGATATATCTGAATCCTGCGTCAAGGGCAGCCTTATCTCTTTGATACCAAATCAGGAAAACAGAGGATACTGCCATGATTTCCCAAAAAACGTACAGGGTAAAAATATCGCCGGCAAATGTAACCCCCAGGGCGCTCCCTATATAAAGAAAGGCTGCCGTATGCTGCCCGACTTCCCTTACATGAAGGGCATAAACCATACCCACAAAGGCAACAATGACAAACACATATCCAAAACACATACTGAGCTTATCGACCCTGCCAAGGATAAGATCATATCCCAGAAAATTATAGACCCAATAGGTACCTTTCGGCATATACAGGAGATCTATGAAGGCTATCAAAGGAATGAGGAGCTGAAATACCTGTCTTAGCCTTCTTTCCCGGAGAAGAGGAAGGAGGATAGCGCCCAAAATAAATATAAAGGCCGGGGGTGCTATATCAATCATAGTAATCCTCATCCTTCTGGATCCCATGATGACCCAGCGCCTTTGCTCCCAGCACAATCACAATGCATCCTAAGAATCCAAAAATCGCATCAAAGGCAGGGATCTTCTCCCACCAAAAATGCACATGTTCATGTGGAATAAATAGTCCAACCAATATACTCACGCCAATACTGATAAAGAATATATATGTTAATTTCCTTGCCATTTACATCCCTCCAAGTATCCTTCCGGCTGCCATAGATGCTAAATTAAAGAAATTAAAAAAGGCATTCGGAAATATTCCCAGTATAAGTGATATAATTGCCGTTATCATCAGGGGCACAACCATCCTCATTGGTGCCTCATTGAAATGTGGGTTTACAGGTTCTTTGGGACTCTTAAAAAACGCATTAAATATTATAGGAAAAAAATATGCTATGTCCAGCAGGGCGCTTATCAGCAAAACAAAAAGGAAAACTACCTGCTTGGCTTCAAGAGCGCCTATTGCGAGATACCATTTGCTAATGAATCCACAAACAGGAGGTGTCCCTGCAACACCCATTGCGGCAATGGCAAATGCGCCAAACGTTAATGGCATTTGCCTGCCAAGCCCGTCAAGTTCACTAATATTTTCCTTATGGGTCTTTACGTATATAGCCCCGGCCACAAAAAACAGGGTAATCTTCATAAAGCCATGGCTGCCAATATGGAATATGCCCCCTGTTATAGAGTTTGGGCTTAATAGGGAAGCCCCCATCACTATTATGGCAAGGTTATTTATAGTGGAAAATGCCAATCTCCTCTTAAGATTATCCTGCGCAAGGGCATAAAGACCGGAAACAATAACGGTGAATGCGGCAAAATAGGCCAATATTAGCCACAGATCAAGCTTGTGGAGAAGAACAGGGCCAAAAACGTAGAGGATAACCCTTAAACACCCAAATACTCCTGCCTTAACAACGGCCACAGCATGGAGGAGGGCGCTTACAGGGGTTGGCGCCACCATCGCAGTTGGCAGCCATTCATGCATGGGCATAAGAGCAGCCTTTACGCCAAACCCTAATATAAGGATAACAAACAGGAAGGTAAGTGTAGCTGACGAACCCTTGCCTAAAAGGAAACCGCCGGCCTTAAAATCAAGAGAACCGGTAAGGCTATAGATAAAAATCGTGGCAAATAAAATAACTATCCCGGCTGTAAGTGTATAGACAAGATATTTCCTCCCGCCAATTATTGCCTCTTCGGTCTCTTTATGGGCAACCAACGGATAGGTTGCCACTGTAAGAATTTCATAAAAAATAAAAAGAGTCAGGAGGTTGCCTGCAAAGGCAATTCCCATGGTCGCAGAAAGACAGATGGCAAAATTAAAAAAGTATCTGGTCTGGGCATGTTCATTGAGTCCCCTCACATACCCTATGGAATACACTGAGGTAAGAATCCACAAGGCAGAGGCAAGCACTCCGAAGAACATGCCAAATTGATCTACCCTGAACTGAAGAGATACTCCTGGAGTAAGGGCAATAATAGTATATTTAAGTATTTTCCCATCTAAAACAAAGGGCACCATGGAAATAACAATAGAAAACTTAAGAAGGGAAGCGAGAATAGTCCAGAATTCCCTTAGGTTTCTATGTTTTTCCCCTGTGAATATGATAAGGAGCGCTGCTACAAGGGTTACGAGAACAGCCAAAAGCGGCCTTATCGAAACTATTGTCTCCATTGATCATCCATTATTGAATATATCGGAATTTCTACAACTTATTGAAATTATATTACTTTTAGTCGCCATACCTTTATGCCATTCACATGCAATGATGTTGGAGGTCCAATAGGGCTATGCTCTGAGTTCATATTTAAAAACCTGCAGGAATAGCAAACTGAATTATAGTGGAAATAATCTTCCCGCTCAGGACTCCCAATGAAAGTATCCCAGCCCCTGCAATTAGTATTGGCACAAGCATAGTTAAAGGGGATTCTTCAGCGCCTGCAACCATGTCGTGATTTTCAACAATATCCCCGTCGTGTGGTTCGAGGTAAATATTTTCTATGACCCTGAAAAAGAGTATGGCATTTAAAAGGCTGCTTGCCAGCAACACAGCCACAAATATCCATCCATGTGCGTTGATTGCGCCAAGGATAAGATACCATTTGCTAAAAAAACCACAGGTCGGTGGAATGCCTATCACTGATAGGGCTGCTACTACAAAAACTGCCATAGTAAATGGCATTTTTTTATGCAGATATCTAAGTTCTGAAATCCTTCTCCCTCCATGTCTGTACATGATAGCCCCCACAACCATGAAAAGGGCGAGCATCATAAAGGCGTCATTAAGTATATGGAGTATAGCGCCAGTAAGTCCGTTTCTGTTTCCAAGCCCTACCCCCAATGCTAAATATCCGACCTCACTGACAAGGATATAGGTAAGCATTCTCTTTAAATCTGTCTGGGCTAATGCCATTGCTGCGCCAAAAATTATTGCTGCCGCGGCTATCCAGCAGAGGATAGTGGCAGCAGGGAGAATTTCGATAGAGAAATAGGGCTTAAATACCGTATAAATAACTCTGATCAGCACATATGCCCCTACCTTTGTCATCAAAGGAGCAAGCAGGGCGCTTACCGACGATGGGGCATATGTATATGCATCTGGAAGCCATACATGGAGGGGAAATAATGCCATCTTTATAGCCAGTCCCACCATAAAGAAGCTGAAACCAACAAGTATCACCTTGGAACCATAAAGATCTGGCAAAAGTCTTGCCAGATCAGCCATATTAAGCGAGCCAGTCGCAGCATAAAGATAACCCACGCCTAATAAATAAAAGCAGGCCCCAATGGTCCCAAAAATTAAATAATTAAAACTGGCAAATGGGGCGCCATCTTCTCCCATGGTAATAAGGGCATATCCTGCAAGGGATGCAATCTCTAAAAATACATAGAGGTTAAACATATCCCCAGTAACTGTTATTCCCAAAAAACCAGTCACCTGCAGAAGAAAAATGCAATAGAAATAAACAACCTTATCAGACAGCTCCTTCTCGACACTCTTCTTTGAATAGATTGCCACCATAATGGCAACAAAGGAAATAACAGGCAAAACAAAGGCATTAAGATAATCAACAACATACTCTATACCCCACGGGGGATTCCAGTTTCCAAGACGATAGTGGATGATTCCACTGGTAATAACTATATTTAATGTCTGAAGTGTCGCAAGGAAAGATAAGGAGAGCGCAATTAAAACGATTGGATAGCAGAGGCCTTTTTTCCACAACCCAAAAATAAGGGCAACAAAGGTAAACATAAGCGGGATGACAACAATAAGAACAGGGGCTTGTAGCATCATTTGTTGAGCCTTAAGATCTCGTTTTCCTCTAAGGTATTATATCTTCTATAAATTTGAATTACTATGGCCAGCGCTACTCCCAGGGTGCTGACCATAACGACAATAGCCGTAAGCATAAGCACATGTGGAAGTGGATTTATGTAAGAGGCAGCCTTTACAGCATGTGCTCCATGGCCATGCATAATAATAGGCAAGGTCCCACCTTTTTTTGATGCAGTAGAGATAAAAAAAAGGATAATCGCCGTCTGGAAAATATTCATCCCGATTATCTTCTTGACCAGATTTTTTTTCCCAATCATGGCGTAAAAGCCAATCATCATCAGGATTATATAAATCCAGTAATTATATTTGCTAATTATTAGATCAAACATGATTTGTTGGGTTTTTTGGGTTAATTTTTCTTTTTTTACGCCTTTTTCTTTCTCTTAAAATTAAAATGCAGGAGATACCTGCTGTGAAGATAACAGTTGTCTCACCAAGGGTGTCATAACCCCTGTAGTCTGCCAGAACAGATGTAACCATATTCGGTGTAGCCGTCTCCTCCATAGTCTTTTCTATATACCTGGGTGAAACATGAAGGCTTGCCGGAGAATGGGGATCCCCCCAGTCGGGCATGTCCACGGAACCATAAATAAGTATTATCCCGGTTATAATCACAGCAATAAGGGCTAAGAACCTCAATCTTTACTCCTCCTTTTTGTCTGACTCACCGCAGCTATAAACAGCACTGTTCCAATTCCAGCGCTCACAGATGCCTCTGTAAAGGCTACATCCACAGCGCCCATTTCTGACCACAAAAGGCACATAAAGAAACTATATGCGCCAAGGATCATTACAGCGCTTAGCAAATCCTTTACAGAAATAGCGGCAATGGCACATATCAAAACAAAGACCAAAATCATAATATCAAAGGTTGCTATCATTCTTTTTCTCCATTTTTTTAGTCCATGGCTCCAAACCACACCTCATAGCTGCCCTGGAAATGGCATGAGTGGATGTAGGCTGGGCAAGAAACATGAATACTGCAATAAACAGTATCTTTAAACTTGTAAAGGAAAATCCCTCATAGATGCTAAGGCCAATAAGGGATAAAAGCACGGCAAGGGTATCGCCTTTTCCTGTTGCATGGAGACGGCAGAAAAAATCAGGAAAGCGCAAAAGCCCAACAGTTGCTGTAAAAAAGAAAAAGAAGCCCCCAAGAAGAAATGGAATAGAAGTTAAATGTAGAACAGACATCAGATCTCTCCCCCATTCTCTAAGTATTTAGCCGCTGCGATTGTGCCAATAAAGTTAAGCAGGGCATAGACCATACTGATATCTACAAACATATCCACCCTATGATAGATAAAGCCCATAATTAAAAGAATAACCAGGGTCTTGGTGCCAATAGCCGAGATAGCCGCTATCCTGTTTAGCACACCCGGGCCAAATACACCCCTGTATAGACACAGAAATACAAGGGTAAACAGACCCATTCCAAGATATAAGAAAAAATTACTCATCTCCTGTCTCTAACTCTTGCTCATCCTCAGGAACCACACCTCCTGTGGATATGTCAAAAAAGATGGAAAACATCACCGCCATTACAGCAATTCCAACGCCAATCTCAACCCCCAGAATACCCAGGGACCGTGCCTGGGCAGGTATCACCTTTAAGAGAGTAGACAGTCTTCCATAATCCAGATAATTGCTTCCCATAATGAGACAGAGCAATCCGATTCCCGAATAGATTAATAAACCAAAGGAACTAAAGAGGCCGGCCTTGAGCTCCGACATCCTTTTTTTTGCATCTTCAAGACCATGGGTTATAAGATACAAGATAAAACTGGCGCCCAGAATAACGCCCCCTTGAAACCCTCCTCCTGGGCTGTGATGACCGTGCATAATAACATAAAGGGCATAAATCTGAATAAATGGCATAATTACCCTTGCCACTGCCCTTATAATAATATCATCTGTAACTCTTGTCATACTCTCAATTCGTTATTTATTACTGGCTTGTGTTTCTCTTTTCTCGTTGCTGGGTGGCGCTCCTTGACAAACAATTAACGTATAACCTTTAACGAGTAACTATAAAAATGGATCACTTCAGCGCTCCAAATATCCGAGAAACATCTATAACATCCTGAATATATACGTGGTCTGCCTCCATAATGACATGGGCAATTTTATCTTCCATTTCCCCTGTATTAAGATCATAGGCAACCTTTCTATCCAGGGCATGCACAAAAAACTCCCCTTCACTGATATCTATGGTAATGGTCCCTGGAGTGAGGGTAATGGAATTGGCTAAAGCAACCCATGCGATGTCACTCTCCAGTTTTGTCTTAAAACGTATTATCTGAGGATCTATCGGCATCTTTGGGGATAATG
>QMLT01000012.1 GCA_003646875.1 Deltaproteobacteria bacterium | reverse complement strand
GGCGTTCAACAAAATCCTCGCGATCTTTGTCATTCAGGAATATTTTGCGACGTTCTATTCCCCGGATCATAACATGATGCAAAACACCGGGAGCGTCAAGTCGAGCTAATCTTGGCATGGAATATATTTACCATAGCATTCTTTTCTTGTCAATTTATTTTGTTACCAGCGTCCCCCGTTCATTGGTCAGGGCAGGAATGCGTGGCTTGAGGTATATTCTCCTAATTCATTTTCATTGCCTTTTCCAATTCCTCAATCTCCTGAAGTATCAGAGCCTTCTCCTCTTCACTCAGATTTTCTTCTTCTAATCTCCTTTTTAGGCCCAGAAGTTTCATTTCAGACCGATAATCTATACATGTATATTTCATAGTTCTAAATTCATTGATCAAGATTTTTTTCGTATTACCCATCTGATGCTTGAATAAGACTGAGTAATGCCTAAAGGTGCAAGCCAGAGAAAGGCTATGAGACCATGCTTTTCTAAAGATACTGCCAGGTTTACTATATAGGTTACAGGTTCCATAATTAATGTCAGAAAACCAGCGGTCAACAATGTTGCGGTCTCAAGTTCAGAATGTTGTTCTGTAAGATACCTATTTTCAAAATCTCTAAAGATAGGGATAAAAAGCAGAGTGATATGGATCATTGCGGTGGCGCCAAGGAGTCCTAAAAGTGCGGCCTTGGCAATCGCCATAGATCTATGGCTGAAACTTGCTTCCATTGTCCATTGATCTTCCGTGGTTGTTTGGCCAAAAAGCTTTGTGGCTACGCTTGGCTAAGAAATGATGGTATTCCTTTTACCTCTTTTGCAGTGGTAATTCCCCTTATTATTGCATTTATAAGCGCCTCTTCGGCCATAAGCCCTACTGTATAGTAATCGACCTCAATCTCGCCAGATGCAAGTGTAAAAATAATATCACCATCATATATAGTGTTCCCGGGACTAATAGCCTTTGTCAGGGCATTGCTCGCTATCTTAGCTACAGATGAGGCGTTTTGTTTGGTTAGTTTTGCATTTGTGACAATTACACCAATTGTCGTATTCTGAAACACTGGAATAGGCCGTTGAACTCCTTTCCTCATGAGCCCTGATGTATCTGCAAATTCCATGCTTTTTTTCGCCTTCCTTGCTCCAGCCAATATCTTACCACTTATTGGATCTTTTATATCACCAAAAGCGTTTACTGCTACCAGGGCCCCAACTATTAAACCATTATTAAGTGTATCCGCTGCAATACCTACACCACCCTTCATTGCCTGCTCGGTTCCATAAAACTTGCCGACTGTTGCCCCAGTTCCTGCTCCAACAGAACCTTCAGCAATCTTTCCATCAGTTGCCTGCTGGCATGCGCGATAGCCCATATTTTTGTCAGGTCTCCTTTTTGCTGAACCTACCCTTAGATCAAAAATCGCAGCAGTCGGGACAATAGGAATTCGCGCTACTCCTGCATCAAATCCACTGTTCCTCTTTTCAAGGTAATCCATGACTCCAGAAGCGGCGTCTAGCCCATACGCACTACCACCAGTAATACAGATTGCATGAACTTTTTGTACAATATGAGATGTGCTAAGTGCATCAATCTGTCTTGAACTTGTGGCAAATCCGCTAATATCAACCCCACCAGTCATACCAGATGGAGCAAGTATAACTGTAACGCCTGTTAATGCCTCAAAATCTGATGCATGACCAATAGAGACTCCCTTGATATCTGTGATAGTAACTGCCATGATTATTTAAATTTTTTGTAACATTTTAGTTAGCTCTTTGCCTTACAACTATTGAGAGAACAAAGCTTCCATATGCAATATTCTCTTTTTTTAATGTCTATTTGTGTCAATTCGTGGCTGAGTGGTTACTTTTTACAAACGGAACATCTTTTTAATAAGAGGCAAACGTCTATTTTTATTGGCCCTCTGTGCAACAATAATTGCCTCTATTTCTTTTATGGCTTTTTTTAGATCATCATTGATAATAATGAAATCGTAATCTCGACATCTCTGAATTTCCTCTGCCGCCTTTTTAAGTCGCAGGTCTATGTTCATTTTGTCATTCGGTGATCTCTTCTGTAGTCTTTCTTTAAGAATGTCTAATGAGGGAGGGAGAATGAATATTGATAAAGAATCAGGAAATTGCCTTTTTATCTCTTGAGACCCTTGAATATCAACATCCATCAAAAGATCTTTTCCTGAGGATAATTCACGGTTTATACTTGAAATAGAAGTGCCATATAGTTGATCATAGACAACGGCCCATTCAACAAATTCATGAGCCTCAATCATTCTTTCAAAATTTTCTCTGTCAACAAAGTAATAATGTAACCCATGAGACTCCCCTTTTCTAGGTTTTCGAGTAGTATGAGAAATAGAATAACCAATTCCTCCCACATCTTTTTCTAATATATTCTTTATTATTGTGGTTTTTCCAGCGCCTGAAGGAGCGGTTATTACAAAGATTTGTCCTTTTTCTTTCATATCTCTTTACTGTCAACTATAGCAGATCCTCACCCCGTATTGTACCGTCTGGAGCAAATCTTTGCGCTATTGTCTCAGATTGAATAGCAGACAAGATTACATGATTGCTATCTGTGATAATCACTGATCGTGTTCTTCTGCCTTGAGTTGCGTCAATAAGCCTTTTATCATCTCTTGCCTCTTCGCGAAGCCGTCTAACCGGCGCTGAGGATGGGGATATAATGGCTATCACCCTTCTTGATATAATGAAGTTCCCAAAGCCAATACTAAGTAAAGTTGGATCCATATGTTTTTTTCCCAATAATTAATACATATAGGACGCAGATTCTCGCAGATATCCGCAAAATTTTTCACAATAATCACAATCTTTATAATCTGAGTTTATCTGTGTCTAATAGAAATTTGCTATTCTTAAATTATTCCACATTCTGAATCTGCTCTCTCAATTTTTCTAATTCGGCCTTAATTTCTACTACGAGCCGGGAAACTAAAGAATCGGCAGCCTTAGAGCCCATCGTATTAACTTCCCTATTCATCTCCTGCAATAAAAAATCCAGTCTTCTTCCCATCACATCATCCTGATTGATGAAATTTCTAAACTGCTCTAAGTGACTTTCCAACCTGATAAGCTCTTCTGTAATATCAGATCTATCTGCCATTAAAGCTACTTCTTGTATAATCTTATCCTCATTTATTTCAATAGGTTTTATTAATTCCTTAATCCTTTGTCTTAACTTATCTCGGTAGCTTTCAATTATTACTTTAGGCCTGCTTCTTATCTCATTGATATATCTCGTGATCTTATCTAATCGCTTTAAAAAATCTTTTTCCAAAACCCTGCCTTCATTTATTCTCATAGATTCCATTGATAGCAAGGCTTTATTAATAACATCCTCTAAATCTGGCCACACAGTTTCTAAATCAATACTATCTTGCTTAGCAATAATAATATCCTTCAACTGGGAGAAAAGGGATAGATCTATAGCTTGCCTGCATTCAAGTTCCTCATTCAGCTCTTTGAAAACCTGAATATATGCCTTCACCAATGGCCTGTTTAGTTCAAGTTTTAAACCTTTATTGCCATTATCTTTAATCTGGATAGAAATTTCAACCCTGCCTCTCTTAACTGTAGAAGACACTATAGACCTCACCTTTTCCTCAAATGGTTGTAACTGCTGGGGAAGCCTAAGAACAATTTCTCTATACCGATGATTTCCTGACCGGATCTCTACAATACATTCCAGGTTATCTTTTAAGGACTCAGCACTGCCATATGCCGTCATACTTTTAAGCATAATTATCTTTCGTGCCCCTCTTCTCTTAAGCGTTTCAAATAATTATTCCTTACCATATTAAAATAACTAATGGTCGTTTCATCTGCATAATCCGGATATGTCCATACCAGAGGATTAAAGGTGCCAGCATGAAAGACAAGTGTAAGGTCTGCATATATCCCCTTTGTTAAATAAATTCTATGGATATAATTTTTACCAGTAGCAAGAACCAACCTTTCTAAAGATATATAACCTGGATCGATGTTAATCCGGCGGTTTTTATCAAAACGATGCTCATTTTCAATTTTATTGGTCGTCAACTTTATATCTACAATGGAATCTGGGCTGATAAGCCTGGAAAAAGATATAAATCGTCTATAAAGAGGCCATCCCATCTCTTTTTCATAATATCGTGTTCTATTAAAAATAACGTTTTTGCTTATCCAATCAGTTGGACCAAAAAACATTTCCATCTGTGCAATAACATTCTCTATTAATTCCTCTTCTCGAGAAAAGAGGCTGCTTATCATTTTTACCTTTTTTGCTTCCTGAGGAGTGCTCATCGCTCGTTGTTGTACACTTGTGTCTGCTTACTGTATACTCCCTATTTCCTGCTGTTAAAAATGGGAGTTAAACAACTCTTTAAGGCTATCGATCTTTACTGTTGATGTTCCAACCTCGCCAACCACTATCCCTGCAGCAAGATTAGATAGATAGGACGCAGATTTTATATCAAGCCCTCCAGCTATACCAAGCGTAAGGGTCGCAATAACCGTGTCTCCGGCGCCAGTCACGTCATATACTTTTCTTGCTATTGATTTTATATGCGTTACCCTATTCTCTTGTTCAAAAAGGGTCATGCCATCCTTACCCCTGGTTATCAACAAGGCCTTGCATTTTTTATTATTTAACAATTTTTTCCCAACCTTTTGCAGGTCTTGTTCATTAATAATTTCCAGGCCTGCTATTTCTCCTGCCTGATTATGATTGGGCGTGATTACAGTTACATCTTTATATAGCGGGAAATTCTTAACGTTTGGATCGACTGTCACCGGAAAATCACAATCTGAGGCTATGGTTTTTAGACCATCCATAAGCTGGCGGGAGATAACACCCTTGCCATAATCAGAGACTATAATTGCTGATAGATGTCCCTTTTTTTCATGAATAAAATCTAAAATGCCCTTGGTAGTTTTTGGCTTTAAGGGTATTTTTTTTTCTCGATCGTACCTGACAACCTGTTGGTCATGGGCTATTATCCTTGTCTTAACACTCGTAGGTCTATCAAGTTCAATAGCAATACCACCAGTATCAACATTTAATTCATCTAATCTTGAAATTATCTCTGTTCCAGTAGGGTCATCTCCCACAACTCCGCACATCACTACATTTCCACCTAAGGAAACGAGATTATTAACAACATTCGTAGCGCCACCTAACATGGCGGTTTCATGCTCAACCTCAACTACAGGCACAGGCGCCTCCGGGGATATTCTGGATACATTTCCCCATATAAATCTATCCAGCATAATATCGCCGACTACAAGGATCATTGATTTTCTAAAATTATCGATTCCCTTATTCAAATAACTCTTATCAATATTTTTCCAGCTTTCCATTATTCTTTAATCATAGCAAATTGTTAAATATTCTACCAACATGAGTTGATTTTACATTCATCCTCCTTAAATGAATTATCGATATGAACAATCCTTAAAAAGGATAAATGTATAGCATATTCTCCTTTTGGGATAAAGTGAAAAGGATGTTAAAAAATGATACTTATATAGTGTGAGAAGATAATCTCCAATTTTAATTGACTGCCTATCAACTCTTAAATATACTCAACTGCAATTCAGCAATATCCTATGCTACCTTGCGCCGGGAAATTCCAATGACAATATCGATCTGTATTATCAGCTTTAATGAAGAACAAAATATCAGAAGATGCCTTGAGAGCGCAACATGGGCAGATGAGATAATAGTGGTTGACTCAATGAGCCAGGATAAAACAGTTGAAATTGTTAGAGAATATACGGATAACGTGTATCAGAAAGCATGGCCTGGATATGTAGAGCAAAAAAACTTTGCCCTTTCAAAGGCTAAAGGTGAGTGGATATTGAGTGTCGATGCAGATGAGGAGATCACAGAGAGCCTGCGCAACGAGATTCTGGACGAAATTAAAAAAGATGGTGCCAAAGATGGATACCGAATTCCTCGTCGTTCTTTTTATCAGGGAAGATGGATAAATCACAGTGGTTATTATCCTGACAGACAACTTCGCCTTTTCAGACGTAAAAGAGGACACTGGACTGGAGGTCGTGTACATGAAAGGGTTGATGTCCAGGGCAGCATAGGAGAGCTAAAAGGAGACCTTTTACACTATCCCTATAAAGGTATTATCTCTGGACAACTTCAAACAGTGAACAGTTTTTCCAGCCTAATGGCAGAAGACATGTATGAAAGAGGAAAACGCTACCACACCTCGTTACTCTTATTACGTCCGACCTTTAAGTTTTTTGAAGTATATTTACTTAAACTGGGCTTTTTAGATGGCGTAGCTGGATTCATCATCGCCGTTACATCTGCATACGCCATGTTTGTCAGATATGTTAAGCTTCGGGAACTTTGGAATCGTCTTGGAAACAAAAGCGCTTTGTGACCTTTCAATCATTATTGTTAACTACAACACTGCTGACATGCTTGTCAGGTGTCTGCATTCAATCCGCTCGCAGTCTTTCAACAATCCTGAGGTAATTGTAGTTGATAATGCATCGCAAGATAACAGTCTGGAGGTGATAAAAGGCTTCTCAGCATGGATAAAAGTGATAGCCAACAAAAGGAATCTTGGATTTGCCAAAGCAAATAACCAGGCCCTGAAGATTTCAAATGGTAAATATATATATTTTCTCAATCCAGACACCGAACTTAAAGAAGGGACTTTTAATGCAATTATAGAGTTCATGAAATCCAACCCTGAAGTTGGAATTGCAGGCACGCGAATCGTGAATCCTGATGGGTCATATCAACCTTCGATTGAAAGGCACTATCCTGGTGAGAGACATTCTAAAGGAGAACTATCCGGATTAAAAGGAGATATTGCGTGGGTTTTAGGAGCCAGCATGATCGCTAGACGTATTGTTTTAAGGGATGTAGGGGGCTTTGACGAGAGATTTTTTATCTACGGTGATGATCTTGATATATGTCTCTCAGTGAGGAAAGCGGGCTGGAGTATTGGTTACATACCTAATGCAGTAGTTGTTCATTGGGGTGGAGCAAGCGAGCAGAATACCCTACCAGTTGAGTTGTGGAAAAAGAAACTTGATGCGGAATTTCTCTTTTACAAAAAGCACTATTCAGCAAAGACAATCAGGGCTATAAGACGGACCAATATTATCCATGCACTTTGGAGAATAATCACACTTAATCTCATTCTCCCTTTTCGTAAAAAAAAAGAAATTCACATCAAAAAATTAAACAGATATCGCCTGATCTTGGCTTCCTTCAGGAAAAGAGAACTCTAACATGAAAATAGCGGTTGTGATCCCTAAATATGGACTGGTAGGGGGAGCGGAAAGTTTTGCATTTGAGTTAACCGAAAGATTAGCTGTACGCAACGGCTTTGAAATTCATGTGTTCGCTAATCAATGGAGTATGGGAAATGCTCCTATAACCTTTCATAAGGTCCCCATTATCCCCTTTCCCCGTTTTTTGAGACATATCAGCTTCGCATACTTTTCAAATAAACGGATTCGCCCCAAGGATTACGATTTAGTACATAGCCACGATAGAATTTTCCGAATGGATCTTTTTACCATGCACGGTATTCCTCATAAAACATGGATCAAAGAGGTTAGATGCAAGACTTTGAGCCTTTTTGACAGATCTACGGCCTGGGTGGAAGAAAAGGGAATAACAGGTTCACAAATCCCCATGATCTTGCCTGTTTCTTCATTAGTCAAGGATGAACTTCTTAAACTCTATAATATTCCAGAATCAAAAATTCGTGTGATTTATCCCGGAGTTTCAAAAGACCGTTTTTCTGCTCTTGATAAAGAGACCTGCCGAGAGCAAGTTCGTCGGAAACATGGTTTGTCGCAGAATCATATTGTCGTTTTGTTTGTTGGCATGAATTTCGCGATTAAACGCCTGGAATTGGTGTTAAAAGGAGTTGCTGATTTGGTTTCCCGAGAAAGCAAAGATTCTAACTTAAAATTGCTTGTTGTAGGAAAAGGGAATAAAGAACGATACTTAACAATGGCTCGTGAGTTGGGAATCGCCAATCGGGTAGTTTTTACAGGAGTGTCCCGGGAGATAGAAAAATATTACCTGGCTTGTGACATTTTTGCCATGCCATCTCAATTTGACACCTTTGGAATAGCAGTGTTGGAGGCTATGATGGCAGGTCTTCCAGTTATTATCTCTGGAAGAGTTGGCGCGAAGGATCTAATAGATTCCGGTGCTCAGGGCTTTGTTCTTCCAGACGACCCTTCTCCCGATGATGTAGCCGAAAAATTAGCGGTTCTTATGGAAAAAGGAAGGCGTCTAAAAATGGGCAACAACGCTCGTGAGGTCGCATTGCAATATACATGGGACAGAATTGCAGATCAGGTGCAAGAACTTTATCATCTCTTGGCCCGGCAGAAGGACAATTATTAGGGAGCTTATATCACCTTGAAGAGGATCAACCTTCCTGTGTCAGGATGGTTCCAGTGCCCAAGTTTAATAAAATCTTTTGGATTGCATCTATCCATAAAATCAAATCTATGACCTGGCCAGTGTTTTTCTTCCCATAAGAAATATCTGATTTTCCTTCTTTTAAGATTTTGGACAAATTCTTCATAGCTTTTTCCTATTATATTCTCGAGATCATGATTTTTCTGCGGACATGGAGCGCCTTTATACTTAAGATTGGCATAAAAGGAAATCCATCTAATAGAATGCGTAGATGTCGCCACTTTTATTTCTTTATCGTTACCCTCTCTATCAGCAATAAGCTCCCCTATTTCTTTAAATACAAGCTTATCAGCCTCCCTTGGCTTTAGGCTTTTAGGCAGAGCGCATATCAATATCAGCAGGCATAAAATGGAAAGTACCATGGATTTTTTTAGATGCAATCTCGATCGAAAAAAAAGGACTATCTTTTCCAAACCAAATCCTACAAAAATAAAAGAGGGAAGAATAAAAATCGCAAAAAACCGGTCAAACATCATCCATGTCTGCAATACGTGCATATATAATAAAAGCAACGCAGAAACAGCAATGAAGGAAAGATATAGTATCCGTCTATCCTTCCTTATTTTTCCCCATACACCTGCCAGCCCGATTATAAATATGAGAAAGAAGGGATAAAAATAGGACCTCACCGCATATCTAACCAGGGTCCCAAGGTCAATCAACCAGACAAGATTTCTTGCCTTATGCAAGAAAGCTGGCAAATTATGGGCCAAAGGCTGATTCATTAATTCTGCTAAACTTTGCCTGAGATTTTTATATTCAATAATAGGAGCTGAAAATTTAGTCTTTATTTCATATCCTCGATGAAAATCATTTACAGATATATTAGAGATCATTATGCCAAAGATACCAAGCAGCAGTACAAGAACTACTGGGATTGCAAAAATGAAGCTCCTTTGTATCTTTCTATCTTGTCTTACAAAAAAGATAAAAATCAAAGACGCAAGCACAAATAAAATTGCCTCAATCCTGGCCCAGGCCGCCATAAGGAAGAAAAGGCTGCTCAAGATAAGGTAAAGATAGTTTCTTTTTTCAATCTGGCTTACAAAAAGGTATAAACCAAGGACTGAGAAAAACCAGTATATGGGGTCTCTAACTACATCAACGCTCTTGGCAACAAAAATAGGAATAAGGGCAAATGCCAGTGTAGCTACCAGGGCTATTTCTTTTTTAAAGAATCTATCCAAAAGAAAATAGAGTGGAATCAATGTAATAGTGCCAAAAAAGAGAGAGACTGATTTTGCAGCAACTACCCAATCACCAAAGATTTTATATGCCAGGACAATAAGTATCGAGTAATTTGATAAATAACGCATTGAACATGTGAGAATAGAATCCTTAATGTCATAATAGATTGCTCGTGCCTGATGAATATATAATACTCCATCAGGATTGATTATATAGGTGTAGTGGAAGGAAAATAATCTGATTGCAAAACCTAAAAGGATTATAAGAATAGAAATTCTGAAATAATAATATTTATTATCTGAAAAAAGATCTTTAAGTATAGAATTTATCATAAAAAGTATCCGGGGTAATCACAGATTGATTGAAGTTGTTATCTCCAGGACTTTATTTTCAACTACAGGGATTATCTCCTCCACACTTAATGCATCAAGGCACCTACTCACCTCACTATTATTGCAACCTTTTTGCCTGCATGGCACACACGGGAAATCCTTGGTGATAATCTTATGTTGCCTACCCCTTGGGGCCCAATTTACAGGAGAAGAGGGCCCAAATATAGTTACAGTAGGTGTGCCGACCGCTGCGGCAATGTGCATAGAAGCGCTATCTATTCCAATCAATAAACTACATTTTTTGAGAATAGCTACCAGCTCACCAAGAGAGGTCTTCCCTGCTAAGTTATAGACATGTATATTGCTCCCCTTAACGATCTCAGCCGCCCTACCCTTTTCATCAATTGAACCTGTTATTAGTATAGAAACCCGATACTTTAAGCCTATATAATTAATTAATTTGATATAATTTTTAATTGACCATTCCTTATATCTCCACCGGGAAAATGGATGTAGGGCAATCATGGGCTTATCAGAAGGCACTTGTTCTTTCCTTAAGATATTTTCCGCACCGATTTCTCTTTGCTTTGTAACATTGAGTTCCGGAAATGTATTTTTGATCTTTAACTTAAAAGGGGCTAAAATATTCAGACTGTGCAGGGCAGAATACTGCTGTAATTCATTCTCAGGCTTGATTAAGTGAGTAAAAAGCCTATTCCTCCACAACTTTCCGTCTCCCCGATACCTTCCCACCCTCAATCTTGCCCCACTTATGTAAGAAAGGAAGGCCCCCCTTGTGCCAGCCCTCAGATCAATAGCTAATTCAAATCTTTTTCTCCTCAGGCCTGAAAGAAAATCCTTTTGGTAGGCCATCTTCTCTCTAAACTTCCCGTTATTTTTGTTTAGTGCGATCACACCATCCACCCATGGGCAGCCTTCCAACAATTCCATGGCAAAGCTTCTTAAAAGAACAAAAATCTCGCCAGAGGGATTATTCTCTTTTAATGCCCTTATCGTTGGGGTTGTAAGCACTACATCCCCTATATCCCCCAATTGTATCAGCAAAATCTTTTTTATTCCATTTAATGGGAGATTGTTACCTTTGACAAGCATCTGTTTATGCCTTTATTCTTTTTCCTTGCATCCATGCAGATGCCAGATAAGTAACTGAATGTACACAATAAATTTTTTCCTTATCGAAATTTTAAAGCCACCAGTAAATAATAGGCCCATAAGGGAAAGGATGATGTTGGCTATCAACCTTAAAAAAATAACTGAATAAAATAACGGGTAGGAGTGTGGGCGCCACTTTTTAAAAAAGAGGTACCTTGATCTATAAAACATAATCCTTGAATTTAAGGTATCTCCCACTGTCTTTCCCTGGGCGTGGAATATTTTTGCCGTGGGTACAAGATAGATAGCCCATCCACCGCGCTTCATCCTGTAAGCCCAATCAGTCTCTTCAAAGAAAAAGAAATATCTCTCATCAAAGAGTCCTATATCGTCCATAGCCCTTTTTCGGGCCATTAAACAGGCGCCAATGCATGAGTCTATTTTTAAGGGAGATACATATTCTCTCCTTTTGCTTGGAAATTTTTTAGGTAATAAGATTCTTAGAAGTGTTTCATTAGAAAGAAGGGTTAGCGCTGTGGGAAAATTAGCAATAGAATTTTGACTTGAACCATCAAGATTTAATAGCTGCCCGCATGCCATGCCTGCCTCAGGATTAGCTTCCATAAAATCAAAAAGCTCTTTTACGGCTCCATTGGTCAATACAGTATCAGTGTTAAGCAATAGGGCATAATCTCCATTCATTTGCCTGAATGCCTGATTATTTGCAGCAGCAAAACCTAAATTTTTTGTGTTTTGAATTATATTAATATCAAAATATCGTTCCCTTATGGCTTCTACTGTCCCATCAGTAGAATTATTATCCACAACCCAAACCTCAAAAGACATTCCCTTGATGGTTTTAAAAATGGAAGCCAAGCAATCGAGCAACAGGCCCTTTGTATTAAAACTAACAACGATGATAGAGATATCCAATTAATCCTCTTTTATTTTCTTTGCCTCATCTATAAGCATAATTGGAATATCATCCTTGATTTCATATAAGAGCTTACACTTATCACATATAAGCCCATCTCCTGCTGCATTCAGGTAAATCTCTCCTTTGCACTGTGGACAGACTAAAATGTCCAGCAGTTCTTTGCTTATAGCCATATCTATATCCTCCTTATTTACAGTCAATAACCACGCTTAAATGGCTCAGATTCACTCCCAGTGAGTTGCATTCCTCTTTTAAGAAATCTCTGGACACTTTGTCCATATTTCGGAATGAAATAATAACCTCGGAAATGTGGTTTTTATTTACAATCTCACTTAAACGATCCTTCCCTCCAAAAACAGGGTAACCCACGAATTTGCGGTTCTGCTTTCGGATATCATCATCGATAAACCCCACCAGGGCCATGTTTAGGTTCTTATTTCGTTCAATCTCCTGCATAACGAGCTGCCCACCTGCACCGGCTCCATAAATAAGTGTCCTTCTCCCCCCCTTCATGGAATTTTTAGGGGTAGCTTCATCGATCAGACGATATGAGAACCTTGAGGCTGTCACAAGCGCCATCAGTATCATCCAATAGATGATAAAAAGAGTGCGGGAAAACCCCATGAACCGATAAATACCTAAATTCACCAGGACAGATAAGACTGTGCCGGCAGTAATAGCTTTTCCATAGATAATCACATCTCTTATTCCTACATATTGCCATATACCTCTATAAACCCCGAAAAGAAAAAAGCTAAAAAGCTGGCATGCCACTACAATGGGTAACGATTTAAGAAAAATGGGAAAATTTGCACCATAGGCAGAGCCCTCAAATCTGATCAAGTAGGAAGACCAATAGGCGAGCGGAATCAGAACGAGATCCAGCAGCACCTCAAACAGCCTTCTCTTGTAGGTCAACTCAAAAAAAAGTGGGGTGAGCTTCCCCTTGTGGACTTGAGAAACCATGGATTCTTCTGGGTATACCTTGACCCTGGCCAGATTAATCCAGAAAAAGATAACAAAAAGGAGATAGATTACGACAAGGACCAGGCTAATACCCATTGATAGGCGAGTAATGACCATAGCCAATAGTCCTGAAACAGCAGCAAAACTGTAAAGTATCAACACTGCGGTTCTCTCAGAAAATCCAATAGCCACCATCCTGTGAGAGGAATGATCCTGCCCGCCTACAGAAATGGATCGACCAGAAAGCTTGCGCATCAGGCTGACGAATGTGGTATCCAGGATAGGTATGAACAGGATCAGGATAGGAATGGCCAGCACAAAGACTAAATGATGAGATTGGGCGCCAACCATCAATCCCGAACCCCTGGTAGCCAGTCCAGCTAAAAGGAATCCAATGAGTAGGCTACCTGAGTCTCCCATGAAAATAGAGGCCGGATGGAAATTATAGGTTAAAAATCCTGCTAAAGAGCCAAGAAATGCAGAGAGGAAAAGGCCTGCTGGAAAGATACTCTGAATTCCAGAGGAAATCTGAGATAAAAACAGAAAAATACCTGCTATTAAGGCAATACCTGCTGATAATCCATCCATATTATCTAAAAGATTAAAGGCATTGGTAATGCCCACAATCCAGAAGATGCTTATCACCAGATTGGCCGTCATAGACTCAAACCAGTTTATCTGAAAGCCAAAAATGACCAATACAGAAGCAATAATGACCTGACCCACCAGTTTGTGTTGGGGATTGATCTCTAAAAGGTCGTCAACCAGACCCAAAAGAAAGATAGCCATTCCACCCAGTGCAAGAGGCAAGAGGGGCTTTATCGAGGGATAGAAACCAAACACGAAGGAAGCCAGTTGCCAGACCACCATCAGGCTGAAAAAGATGCTCACCCCGCCCAGAAGGGCGATTGGCCTTTTCTGCCATCTGTCATCCCTGGCTCTGGCGACAAAATTTTCCTTCACCGCCAGGCGCCTGATCAATGGGGTTACAAACAGTGAAAGCAAAAAGGTTGCTACAAAGGTAAGGGCATATACAAAAAGTGGGCTCATTTTTTATAATAATCAATTACGCTTTGAATGGTACCCTTAAGATCTGTCTTAGGCTTAAAATGCATAAAATCTTTTAGCCTGGTGATGTCCGGGCAGCGCCTCTGCATATCTTCATACCCAGGCCCGTAGGCCTTTTCATAGGGAATGTATTCTATCTCTGACGAGCTTCCTGTCATCTCCTTTACCATCAGGGCAAGATCCTTAATAGTCACCTCTTCCTCATTTCCTACGTTAAAGATCTTACCTACAGCCTCAGGTTCGGCCATAAGCTTTATCAGCACATCAATAACATCAGCGATATAGGTAAAACTTCTGGACTGGTTACCGTCACCATATACTGTAATAGGCTTATTAATAAGGGCCTTTTGAACAAAGTTGGGTATAACCATTCCATATTGCCCGGTTTGCCTTGGCCCAACTGTATTAAAAAGACGGGTAATAATAACCGGCAGCTTCTTCTCTTCAAAGTATGCAAGGGCTAGAAATTCATCCAGGGCCTTGGAACAGGCATATGCCCAGCGTCGTTTCGTTGTGGAACCCATAAGGCGATCTGTATCCTCCACAAGAAGGCTGGTATTTTCCCCATCCATAATTTTACCATAAACCTCGCTGCTTGAGGCGATAAGAACCCTTTTTTTATATCGGTTGGCAAGCATAAGAATCATCTCGGTTCCCTTCACATTTGTCTCAAGTGTCTCAACCGGCCGATTCATAATGAGCTTTACGCCCACGGCCGCTGCCATATGATAGATCTGATCGCATTTAAAGACCAGCTCATTCATAACGGCCTCGTTCAGGATAGTATCCACTACCAGATGAAATCTTTCGTTGTCCTGGTTTTGTTCGACATTTGCGAGTCTCCCAGTGGAGAGATCATCCACTATAAAAACCTCATCATCTCCATTCTCCAGGAGCCTATCTGCCAGATGGGAACCTATAAACCCTGCGCCGCCTGTAATTAGTATTTTCATTTTATACGCCTAAATTGAGCTAAAATCTAAGTAGCCACTAAGTTATTCCGGTGAAAGTCAAGCTTTCAGCGCTTCAAGCAATCCACCTCTCACGCCACATCTCCCACATTAAAAGAGACCACAGGCGATATTGATGGTTAAAATCTCCAGAAAGGTGTTCTTTGATCTTTTCTTCAACAAATACATGATCAAACAGTCCTTCATTTTTCAACCTT
>QMLT01000011.1 GCA_003646875.1 Deltaproteobacteria bacterium | reverse complement strand
TTTCTGCAGTGACCTCTTTTTCCTTAGACATCATATCTTCACCTCCCTACAGGGTAATTAGCCTCTCTGAAGTCTCAAAGTCATCTTCTTTAGACTCTCTGCTTTTTAGACACCCTATTCCTCATTTTACAACTCTAAACACCTTCTGTTCCCTTAAACTCTCCGGATTTCGCCTTCCCCCACCTGATTAATCCCTTCCCGTTTGAGGATCTTCCGCACTGTCAAAGAAATAACCGGGGCCAGCCCTGTGAAATTCCGAAGAACAGCGAAGCGTATTTCACTGGGGTAGCTTCGGGAAATGATACTGGGGTGAGAAACTTCAAAAGGTCACAAAGTAACCAACGTCCCCATTCGCTTGACTTCATATAAGAGCTTACACTTATCACATATAAGCACATCTCCTGCTGCATTCAGGTAAATCTCTCCTTTGCACTGTGGACAGACTAACTGGTTAATTCCTACTGCGTACTGCTTACAGCATACTCCTTACTATCTTCATTGCCTCAATTTCCAATTTTTCAAATCATAATTTCTGTGTTGATGTCAGCACCTCTTTTACAGCCTCAAAGACCATCTCCACTGCAATCTTCTTCATGCATGACATATCATCACATTTTTTTTTAAAACATGGGCTACACTCAAGGCCAGTCCGGATAACTCTGTGCTTTGCTCCATAAGGGCCAGTTTTAAAAGGAGAGGTAGGTCCAAAAAGGGCTATAACTACTGGAGAGGTCATAGCTGCTGCTATATGCATTGGACCAGTATCGGTAGATATAACAATGGCACACTTTTGATAAAGGTATGCCAGTTCTTTTAAGGTAGTCTTTCCAGCTAAATTTAGAGCGCTTGTATTCATTCTTGATAGAATAGTTTTTATTGCTTTTGTGTCACTTTCGCTTCCAGTGAAAATAACCACTGCATTCAATTCTTCTTTTATTCTATCTGCCAGGCAAGCAAATCGATCCAGGCTCCAGAGTTTGGTTTCCCATTTGGCCATTGGATTAACTGCTATTAAGGTTCTGCCATTGCCAATTTTTTGTAAGAGATGATTAACATATCTTTTATCTGTATTATGAATGGGAATTTGGCCATTCCAGTCAAGCTCAGTTACTCCCAGGTATCTGGCGATATATAAATATCTCTCAAGGGCATGTATATTTGGATCAGGAATGGCCACGCGTTCATTAACAAAAATAGAACTAGCCTCTCTTCCTCCATTAAGCGCAATTTTTCTTCTCCCTCGGGCAATGAAGGTTAATATGCCACTTTTAAAAAGTCCTTGCAGATCAACGATGATATCATATTTTTTTTTCTTAAGCTCCTTAAGAAAGTTGACCACCTCTTTTCCAACGCTGCGATATTCGCCCTTCTTAATAAATCTTTTTATCCAGTTTTTTCGAGGAAAAATTATCAACTGATCTATATCAGGATGATCCTCTATTATGCCAGATGCATCCTCCTCAACCACCCAGTCAATCTTTGATAAGGGGAACCTATCTTTTAAAACCTCCAGGAGAGGCAGGCTATGAACAACATCACCGATAGCGCTCAATTTAATTATTAGTATGTTTAGATTGTTATTCTTCAAGCTAAGTGCCTAAAGTGAACTAAAATGTCTGAAGCGCCTAAAGTCTAAAAAAGAAATTCCTATTTACTCTGGGCTGATCTTGTCTGCCCACCAAGGACTGGCAACAATACCCGTTTCCTTGCCCGCTTAGGTTTGTCGTCCTTCTGCGTTACCGTTACTCTGGCCGATACGGGCTTAGTTACCGTCACCGTTTACCGCTGCTCTCTGCATATAGCTGAACGGAAAACGGTGAACGGTGAACTTTTCTATTCCTGTTCCAAAATCCATTTTACAGCGCTTAATAGATCTTTTGCCACATAAACAGGTGTTATGCTTTTATGAGGCATACTATATTTTAATTCTCCCTTGCCATAACCGGTTAGTACCAGGATACCGGGTAGATTTGCATTGTGCGCAAATTCTATATCAAGTAGGCGATCCCCGATTACATATGATGTTTCCATCTCAATATCTAATTCGGCTTTAGCTTTTTTTATAAATCCTGTATTAGGCTTTCTACAATCGCACTTCCTGCTATATTCAGGCACGACTCCATCTGGGTGATGCGGGCAGAAGTAAATCCTATCAATATGCGCATTATCTTTTGCCAAGTTCTGCGCCATTAACTCATGGATCTCTTTTACCAATTGTATGGGAAAGTAACCCCTTGCCACACCTGATTGGTTAGAAGTTAGCACAACGGTGTGATTATTCTTGTTTAAAAGGGATATGGCCTTTCCAACACCAGGCAAGAGCACAAATTGGCTTATATGATTTATATAACCACGTTGTTCGTTAATAGTGCCATCTCTATCTATAAATACTGCCGGTCTCATTCTTTATTTTTTCAATTTCGATTTTCATTACCTGCTCAGCCACAGATTTACACTGATTACCACTGATATTTTTTATTTTGCCATCATATATACAAATCGTTTGAATTTTGGTTTTCTGCTAAAGTTAAATAATGAGCCAACTTCAATATTTGTCACCGTCAGGCAATTGATGATATGGATAATATCTGTCATTTCTTTGCATTTAAACCTATCTGTGTTTACCCTGTTGAATTCCCGCTTTGCGGGACGCCTTTTGGGCGATTCAACAGGGTGAATCTGTGTGAATCTGTGACCGAATATTTAAATTTTTAATTCTTTTTTTAGACCTTCCATTTTTTCCCAAACCTCTTCTGGCTCAATGGATAACATACACCTATGATCGGAAGGACATACCTCTTTTAAACATGGGCTGCAATCTACATCGTGCCTTACGATTCTTGCATTTCCACTCACCGGACCGGTTATAACATGATCAGTAGGCCCAAAAATAGCCACCATAGGTATATGAAAGGCAGCGGCTATATGCATAAGCCCTGAATCATTTGTTAAAAAAAAGTTACATCTCCTGATTAATGCCATAGCTTGACCTAATGTCGTTTGCCCACCCAGATTGATAGGATTAGCGGTGTGCATTAAACCTGATATCTTACGAGCTATTTCTGTCTCGGAAGAAGAGCCGAATATTACTACCCTGGCATTCCATCTTTTGGCAGCCCACTCACCAATAACAGCAAATCTCTCTTCTGGCCATCTCTTGGCAGACCCATACTCAGCGCCTGGATTCATTCCAAAGATAAAAGAGGTATCTTCCATGCCCATAGAAGATAACATTAAAGAGCCTGACCTTCTATCCTCCTCGTTAACATATAAAATAGGCTCTCTTTCTTCAACATGCCAATCCATAGCCTCTACGAGACTGAGAAAATATTCAACTTGATGAACTAAGAGAATATGGGGATCTCTTTTCACTTTATGGGTTAATAGAAATCCTCTTCCATCTGTAGAGTAACCTACCCTATATCTAACCTTTCCTGTATATGCAAGAAATGCGGCCTCAAAGGCATTTTGAAACAGAACGGCCAGATCGAATCTCTCAGCCCTCATCCACGATATAATCCTTGCTAATTCTTTTAATGAGGTAAAAGCGCTGTCACCTTTGGCGAAGATCATTGTTTTGTCCACTGAAGGATGATTCTCTAAGAGTGGAATAACCCAAGGACTGGCCAAGACTGTTATCTGAGCATGAGGGAAAGTCTTTTTAAGCGCTATTAGCGAGGGGATCATCATTACTGTATCCCCTATCCAATTAGCAGATCTAACCAGTATTTTTCTAACCTCCTGATTTGAGATTTTATGCCTGGATTTGACTCTCATTTTTTTATTTGGACGCAGATTTCCGCTGATACCCGCAGAGAACTACTTTCTTGTATTATCAAATGCCTTACGTTTAACCTCTGGTTCAGTGCCAAAATTAAGTAAAAGGCCAACTTCAATATCGGTTGCTTTTAGATAGTTCAATAACTGTGCTTCATTTTCTTCTACCAAACGTTTTGATGCCTTTATCTCTACAATCACCTTGTTATCAACCAGTATATCAGTTAGTTCTTTATATTTAAAATCTTGATAATCTGCGTTCATCTGCGTCCAAGTTTATTTGATTGAACAATTCCCTGCTTGATGCTCTCAAAAAAGGTATTGGCACCAGAAAGAAGGCCTATCTTTATAGTTAATATAGCAATGTCCAAATCAGGATCAATTTTACCGTCAATCCTTATCCAATCTTTCTCTGTGGTCAATAAAAAATCTACGTTTGATTGTTTTTCCCAGGATACAAGCTCTTCGATCTCATGAGCGCTAAAAAAGTGGTGGTCAGAAAAAGCTTGAAAATGCACGATATTGGCCCCACAACTTTTTACCGTCTCTAAAAAATCGTCTGGATGTGCTATGCCTGCAAAAACCACAACATTTTTACCTTTCAAAATATCCGGCGGATATGTATTGCCAGCAATAGGAAAGATGACTTGATCAGGAAAATAACTCGATCGAAAGATCGATTTTGCAGGAAAATTTTTTTTAAAATAATCGACGAGCTTATCTCCAGAATACGTATTTGTGCATTTGGTTATAACAATAATATCCGCTCTTTTTATCTGTTCAATTGGTTCCCTCAAAGGGCCCAGGGGTAATAGCGATCTGTTTCCAAATTGTCTTTTAGCGTCTACGAGAAGTATATTCACATCTCTATGTAATGATATGTGCTGATATCCATCATCTAATAACAGTAACTCCGAATTAAAGTGTTTTAAGGCGAGAGATCCAATTTTATATCTTTTTTTGGATATTAATACAGGCACGGAAGATAATGCTGTAGCTAGCATAACTGGTTCATCTCCTGCATCATCGACAGATGCCAAAACCATTTTTCCATCAGATACAACAGGTGAATTATTGCTTCTCTTTCCTTTATAACCTCTTGAGAGGATAGCTGCCCTAAATCCATGTGTTTCTGCCCACTTGGCTAACATGGCAACAAATGGTGTCTTTCCCGTGCCACCTGCGGTTATATTTCCAATACTAATTACATGAGCGGGAAGGTGTTTGGCCCTTAAAAAACCGGTCTTATACGCAACAAGCCTAAATTGAATAGCAAGACCATACAAAAGTGAAAGTATCCTCAGAAAAAATCTAAAAAGGTTTTTTTCCTTTGTTGCGTGTATAGTTGACCAATTAATAGCGGTCATAAATTTATTGAGTTTATTGGGTTTCACTATTCAGCCACGAATTATCACGAATAATTATTTGTGTCCATTCGTGGCTAAACAGTTACGGCATTTCAATATAAGGTTCAAGGACTCCTATTACTCTCGCAATAGCTCCCTTATTTTGCTCCACAAATTCCTTAGCCCTTTTTCCTATCTCGTTTCTTTTACTTTTTTGAGCTAATAGCTCTAACATAACATTGAGCAATTCTGATTCATCAGCAACCATTTTGCCTCCCCTGTTTTTGATCATTAATTCTGACATAGTAGTAAAATTATATGTATAAGGACCAAAAAGGACAGGTATACCAAAAAATGCTGGTTCTAAAAGGTTATGGCCACCCTTAGGAACAAGGCTTCCGCCCACAAAGGCAATGTCAGCCAAGCCATAAACCTGGCCTAATTCACCGAGTGTATTAAGAATGAAAACATTGTATTTCTGGTTTCCTTCCCGCTCGCGCCTTCCTGTGCCTCCCCCTCTGCGGGATGAGGTGTAGGGAGCAGTGGCATTCTGGTCTACAGACAATTGCGTTTTTCTTATGACCTTTAATCCATAATCTTTGGCAAGATTGTACACCTCATCAAACCTGTGAGCCTCCCGCGGGCCGATTATAAGGGAAAGGTCAGGAAAGGATTTAAGAAGCTGACTAAATACATTAAATATGATTTTTTCTTCAGGATGATGAGTGCTCCCTGCCACCCATATGAGCATGTTTTTAAGGTTTAGGAGGTCAAGCCATCTGTGCCGTTCTTTATTGTCAAGAGGTCTCCATGACCTATCAAACTTAATGTTTCCAGTAACCCTGACCTTATCCGGACAAAGCCCTCCTTTAATAATTCGGCGCTTATCGAGTTCTGTTTGCATCAGATATAATTCAACCATCTGCAGCGCTGGCTTAATTAAAAATCTCCACCTCCTATAAGATTTTGCAGTCTGTGGAGAAAGTCTGCCATTCACTAAGATCGTCTTTACCCCCCTCTTCTTTAACAATGAGATTAAGCCCGGCCAGATGTCTGTCTCAACCAAAATAAAAATGATTGGATTAATATTTTTTATCATCCTCCTTGCTGACCACCAGAAATCAAGAGGCATTGGCAATAAATAGTGAACGGTATCTTTAAGTTTTTTTCTTGCTATGTCTAAACCGGTAGCCGTTTTTACAGAAAGGACAATCTCTCTTGATGGATATTTATTTTTCAATGCCTCAAGCAAAGGAATTGCTGATAAGACTTCACCTACTGAAAGTGCATGGACCCATAACCTGCCAGCTCCTGATTGATCAAGATCTGGAAGATTCAGACCTAACCTTTGTTTAAAGCGACCGCTATTCTTTAAAAGATAATAAACAGGAAAAAAGAAGATAAAACTAAGGGTAGCTAAAAGGTGGTAGAGGATAAGCATTGCTCGCTACTCGCTATCTGCTAACTGTGGAAACCAGCGCCACCAATAAATAATGAGTTTAAACCCTCGCAGGTAGTTCGATGATAAACTTTGTGCCATGTGGTTTATTATCCTCAACCCTGATAAAACCATTGTGATCGGTGATTATTGTGCTGACGATTGCAAGTCCCAGTCCTGTCCCGGACTTCTTTGTAGAAAAATACGGCTCAAAAAGCCGCCCTTTATCCTTATTAGATATGCCGCTGCCAGTATCAACAACTTCAATTCTGACAATCCTCAATGCCTTGTCATAGAAAAGTATAATATCAATCTTTCCTTTATCTTGTATGGCTGCCACCGCATTATCTAAAAGGTTAATCATCGCCCTTTTTATTTGTTCTCTATCAAGTTTTAATTTAGGAACATCATTGTGTTCGATAAAGTTGAATGTAATATTTTTATGAACATCTTTATATAATAAAACTGCATCCCGAATTATCTCTTTTATATTATCTGGAACCGGATTAGAAGTTGGCATTCGAGCAAAACTGGAAAATTCATTCACTAACACCCTCAACTCTTCAACATTGTCTATTATCAACCGAGTGCATTCATCAAAAACTGTTCCATTTTCCTTTGCCAAACGTTCACCATACTTTCGTCTCAACCTTTGCGCTGAAAGCTGAATCGGGGTCAGTGGATTTTTTACCTCATGGGCTATGCGCCTGGCCACTTCTCTCCACGCTGCCATTCTCTGGGCCTTTTCTAACTCGGTCATATTCTCAAATACTGCAACCAGTCCAAGATAATTATCCTGATTATCTCTCAAAAGATTCAACGAAACCAATAATTTTAAGTAATTCCCCTTTATTGAGATGTCTATCTCTCTCTGTATAAATTCTTTTCTATTACGATTGCCACCTTTCACAAATCTACTGATAATTGATCGATATTTTGGACCCAGAATATTCTTATAATTTTGCCCTATTATTTTCTTAGCAGAAATATTAAGCATCTTCTCTGCCGACTTATTTATTATTGAAATAACCCCGCGAGAATCTGCAGCTATAACACCAGCAGCCACATTTTCTAAAATAGTTTCCATATAGATCCTTCGTTTCTCTGATTCGGCGCTGCTTGCAATCAAATTCTTGTTAACAGCTTCGAGTTCGCTTTTACCTTCCTTAAGATCCTTTGTCATCTTATTGAATGAATTTACAAGAATGCCTATCTCGTCCTTGGATTCCAGATCAATATGAAAACCATAATCACCAGATGCAATCCTGTCAGTAGCCTTAGCCAGTTCCTCTATTGGAACTGTAATGCCCTTTGAAAGATAAAAGCCAAACCAAATGGCAGAAAAGATAACTAGGAGTGTCACAATAGACAGAAAAATCAAAGGCGTTAACTTTATAGGTCTCTTGAGCATCTTTAGTTGCTTATAACCTTCCAGGCCTTTGGTAATGGTATCCAGCCTATTCAAAATTACTCCAGGAATAAATTTAGCAACCACAATTGCCCCTACCTGAGCCTTTGTCTCGGTTCGTGAAAATATGGGCACAATGCCCCTGACTAAATCTCCATGTAATGATGTTTGAATAACCTTAATATCAGTTGAATCCTTGAAACTTTTGCGCAATACATCGACGCTCAGATCTTTAAAAGGTTTTAAATCAACGTTCCTGTCATAAGACGCAGCCCTCGGAAGCAATTTTGATGAAAATATCTGAATAGCGGCAAGATTATATTCCTTTCTTTTTTCCTCTATAAACTCCCTTAGCTTATCTTTTTTTGATAGCAACATATAACCTTCATGGGTAATTAAGGAACTTAAACTATTGCCAAATGCTAATGCCTCATCTTCTACTCTTTTATAGTAATCTTGACCTACCTCTAAAGACGTTTGAAGAGACTGCTCAATCTGAAGATTAAACCAATAATCAATGGAGAGAGAAATGAATTGCACTGAAACAAAAAAGATAATGATAGTCGGTAAAAGGGAAAGGATGACAAAGGCAAAAACGAGTTTTGCTCTAAGGCCAGATCCCATAACCCTTTTTTTCCTCTCGAACACCAGCTTGACCAGATTTCTCATGGTCAGATAGAGTAGAAGAAGCAGTAAAATTACATTGATATTTATTAAGACAAAGATCAAGATGTTGCCGGCAATCGGTAACTCAACGCCAAGATCAAAGACCTTTGTTCCCAGATAGGTCAGGAGGATAATAATGGGTAGCAAAATACATATGATGATTATTTCTCGTTTACGCCTCTTTAGGTCTTCATTCTTGGTATCTACATGTCTTTTCATTGCGCCTGATACCTGAACTCAACTGAATACCAGTCTGTCTCAAAATCCCATAGGGATAAAAAAAAGAGCACATAGTTTAAGTAAAAAGGTAATTCAATCTTATCAAGCTCTGCCTTCATTCGTATTTGATAATGAGCTCCTTTCCTAAGCTTATCGAGCCTGATAACCTTTAAGGCCACCACATCCGCCATTAATTCTTTTGCTCCGCCAAAATCCCTGGTTTTTACCTTTTTATTATTTTGTTCTGGTAAAAGAAGACTAAATTCGTTTTTCAATGCGTTGTATTCTATAGTATGTGTTAACCTAATGTCTGCTATCTTACGATCAAACCATGCACTTCTAATCTCATATAGTTTGACGATAAAGGTAAATTTGGTTGAAATACCATTCATAATGGCCTTGTCCATTTCTTCGGTAAAACAGTCTCTTACATTAAAATACGTAAGTAGATGGTCACGTGTGTTAGTGACAATTATATCGGATAAGCGAGCCTCTTTTGCCGAAGAAATTTCTGGGAAAATAGCGAAAAAGAAAAAAAGCGCTAAAGCAAAAGTAAGCTGTCTACCGCGCAGAGAGTGAATCAATGTGTTTAAATGTATCAATTAGCCACACCTAAAGTTTACAGTGAATAACCTATCGCCAGCAACTACCCTACAATTCACAATCCCTAAATTTCTGTTAATTCTATATCTCCACAGATGACAAACAATTTGTGAAATTAGAATAGGTGCTTTTATAAGAATATTACAAATATCATAGAAAAAAGGGAGACTGATTGCAAGATTTAATAATTAGACCAGCGCCGAAAGCGCCTAAGGTGAACTAAATTGGTAAAGTTAAAAAAGATATGATTAAATAATAAAGAATTGTAGAACAAACTTGAAAGGAAGACAAAATGGTTTCATGGAAGCAGGTAAAAATGGACTACGTAATATAGTGAGCTAATGGCTATTATCGCCCTTATTGCAAACTTTAGGCGCTTTAGCTCACTTATGACATTTAGGCAGGCGCTAAATCAAGGGTACCAAAGGACGGTATTTTGATACTTTTTCTCACACACTCTTCTTTATTCTTAAACCGCACTACCTCCCAGGACCTTTCTTGAGCCATAAACAGCCTGAGCAATTTTTGGTTCATAGAATGCCCTGATCTTTCAACCACAAAATGGCCTATTGGCACACAACCGAGAATAGCCAGATCACCTATAAAGTCAAGGAGTTTATGCCTTACAAACTCATTTTTATACCTTAATCCATCTTCATTGAGAACTCTGAAATCATCCACAACAATTGCATTATCTAAAGATCCACCTTTTGCCAGCCCATTGTTCTTTAATGTCTGAACATCCCTCAAAAAACCGAATGTTCGTGCCCTGCTAATTTCATCCACAAAACTAGATTTTGAAAAAGATATCTCATAGGATTGGTCTTTGATTAGGGGGTGATCAAAGTCAATTTTATACGTTATCTTTAGCTCATTTGAGGGATTGACCTTAACAGATCTATTGCCATCCTTAACCTTAACTGACTTCTTCACAAGAAGAAATCTCTTGTGGCTATTTTGTATGGTAACACCGGCATTTTTTAGTAGAAATATAAAGGGAGCAGAACTTCCATCCATAATAGGAATTTCTCCACCATCAATTTGTACCAAAGCATTATCTATACCCATTCCAAAAAATGCAGCCATAATATGCTCTACTGTGGATACACTATATCCATTAAAACCAATAGTAGTAGCCATATTCGTATCAACTACATTATCAAAAGACGCCTTAACTTTACAGCCAGGTGATATATCAATACGTTCAAAGGATATTCCGCTATTTTGTGGAGCGGGTTTTATGGTAAGATTTACTTTTTTACCAGAGTGAAGACCTATACCTGTGCAGCTTATCTCATCTGCAACTGTCCGTTGTCTTAAATCCATAATCATTACTTTGATAATAAATTAATGTAGAGAAACATATTATTTGGAATGTATATTAAATAGAGCAAGTTATGTGCCATCTTATAAAATGATTATAAAAAAGGCAAATGTATATAGTTAACTGATTGAAATTGATAATGATAATTAAAATTTGCTATATGGAAACTATTTATTTTCCTATCATGTTAATGTGTTAAATTTAACACAGTTTTTGTGTTTGATTTATACAATTTCATTCTTTTATGTGCTTTTTCTCTTGTATTTAAGAAAGGTTTAAAGCTAATATTTAGCATATGATTTACCGCTACCTCTCAGCAATAATAATCTTTCTCATTATTGGCGGTTGCTACCCTTTAGTCAAAAAAGAGGTTAAGGAACCAGCCAATGCGCTTACAAAGGTAAAATATTTCTGGCCAAAATTTCAGGATGACATGGATATGGACTCCCTTTCATTGGCTATTAATAATGATCTGAAATATTTTAACCGACTAAAGGACGATACACTTTTTACCTATGGCCCTGATGAATTTACAGCCGAACATGTGAGGAAATCATTAAAGACTTTTTTATCAATTTTCAAACAAGGCACAGATAGCAAAAAATTCAGTCAATATTTAAGGAAAAATTTTTACTTATATAAAGTGCCTGGTTTTTGGGGAAGCAAAAAGGTGCTTTTCACTGGATATTTTGAGCCGATCTTTGATGGAAGCCTTGAGCGGGATTCTATACACAGGTATCCAATATATAGAAGACCAGATAATCTATTCACAATCCATTTGGGGCTTTTCCGCCCTGAACTTTCCGGGCAGCGTATTATGGCCAGGATACAAGGCCATAGACTTGTCCCCTATTACACGAGAAAAGATATAATGGAAAATAATATTTTAGAGAAAAAAAACCTTGAAATTGCCTGGCTAAAGGATCCTCTCGACATAGCCATATTACAAATTCAGGGTTCAGGTATGATAAAATTACCCAGCGGACAGATAATAAGGGTTGGGTATAGCGCCTCAAACGGGCACCCCTATAAAAGTATAGGCAGATATATGATAGATAATGGATATATCACATCTGATAATTTATCCCTTCAGGCCATAAGATCTTTCATAAAGCAAAATCCAGATATTAAAGATGAGATATTGAATTATAATCCATCGTATGTTTTTTTTCGATTACTCGATAGGGGGCCAGTCGGCAACATCGGTGTTCCTCTAACACCCGGACGGTCTATAGCTGTTGATGACAGATTGTTTCCAAAAGGCGCCCTGGTGTATATTCGCTGCCAGAAACCCATTATGGGGAAAGATGGAAATATAATCGGATGGGTTCCTTTTTCAAGATTTCTTTTGAATCAAGATACAGGAGGAGTGATAAAAGGCCCGGGACGCGCAGACATTTTTTGGGGTAGTGGCCAATACGCGGAATTAGCTGCAGGTAATCTTAAACATAAAGGAGAGATGTATTTTTTAGTAAAAAAACCAGATAACTAAAAATACTTAGCGACTTTGTGGCATAAAAAACTTTGATGCTAAATGGAAAATTTTGAAAAATCAGCTACCTGAAGAAAAAACTGATGCATGCTTTTTAGAATACCAAGCCTGTTTTCTCTTATCCTTCTATCTTCTGCCATGACCATTACTTCGGAAAAGAATTCATCTACCGGCTTTATAATTCTGGATATTACACTCAATGCCTCAAAGTAATTTTCTTCATCTATCTCTCTTTTTGCTTCATCTTTTACTAACTGAAATTCTTTCCATAAACCTTGTTCGCTTTTGTGCTCAAATAAATCAGGATTCACACTATAGGTTTCTTCAAAACCTTTTCCTATGTTAATGATCCGTTTAAACGCTATTGCTAAGGTTTCAAAGTCTTTAGAAATGTCTCGAAATCTTTGTAATGCCTCTATTTTTTTCTCTACTTGATGTATGAAATTAAAATCGATAGAAATTACTGCCTCTATAATATCTTGAGTAATTCCCTCAGTTAGTAATAAATTCTTAAAGCGATTTTTTATAAAATTACTGACCGCATCTTCAACCACTTTTTGGTCAAATGAGATAGTTTCACGAAGAATAGATGCTGATTTATGAATAAGATCTTTAAAGGAAATAGCAATCTTTTTATCTCTCACTATCCTGATAATAGCCAGCGCCTGCCTCCTGAGTGCATAGGGGTCTGCTGTTCCATCCGGCTCAAGTCCCATCGAAAAAAAACCTGCAATAGTGTCCAGCCTATCAGCTATGCCAACAATTGCACCGATGAGAGATTCAGGGAGTTGAGATTCTGCTTGAATAGGTAGATAATGATCTGAAATAGCCATGCAGATATCTTCAGGATAGCCATCCAATCGGGCATATTCTTTTCCCATTACACCCTGGAGGGAAGGAAATTCCATAACCATTTCAGTAACCAGGTCACATTTACATAGCTTCGCTACAAGCCCAACATCATGTATCTTTTCTGGCGCTATCTGTTCAGCCAAGTACTCGGCTAATCGGGTAAAACGTTGTACCTTGTCAAAGGATGTCCCTAACCCTGCCTGATAGATAACTGTTTTCAAATCCTTCAGCCTATCCTCGAGAGGCCTTTTCCTGTCCTCTTTAAAAAAGAAATCCGCATCAGAAAGCCTTGCCTGCAAAACTCTTTCATGCCCTTTTCTGACAATAGATTCATCACGTGCAATCGTATTGTTAACAGCCACGAAATTTGGCATCAGATTCCCCCCTTGATCCCGAACAGAAAAATATCTCTGATGCTCTTTCATTGCTGTTATGAGAACAGGGTCAGGGAGCGTAAGAAAGGCCTTATCAAAACCACCGCAAATGGCAGATGGGAACTCCACCATATTTGTCACTGTAGTTAATAATTCGGGGTCTATCACAGGTAAGCCTGACACAGGTTTTGCTGCAGTAATGACAGCTTCTTCAACCCTATCTTCTCTCTCTTTTTGATCAATAATTATAAAGCTTTCATTCATTTTTCGCAGATAATCTTCAACGCCTTCTATTTTAATACCCTGGGGCGCCATAAATCTATGTCCTCTCGTTTTATTACCACTCATCACCCCAGCCACTTCAAAAGGAATAATATTACCGTTAAAAAGTGCGAGCACCCAGTGAATAGGCCGAACAAACGAAAACCCTTCACTTCCCCAGCGCATCGACTTTGGCCAGGGAATATTCGCGATTAATTTTGGTAACACTTCAGATAGGATGGTTATTGTAAGGCTTCCCGGCATTTTACGTTTAATATGAAGATAGATGCCTTTTGGTGTTTCCAATAATTGCAGCTCATCCACAGAAACTCCCTGTTTCTTAGCAAAACCAAATGCCGCCTTTGTGGGGTTTCCCTCTTCATCAAATGCAGCCTTTTTAGGAGGCCCTGTTATCTCCTGGATTATATCTTTCTGTTTATCACTAATGGCCTTACCCACTAAAACCAATCGTCTTGGAGTTCCATATGTATGAAGACCTCCTTCGATCTCGATTCGGTTATCTCTTAAATATAATTCCGCCAATCGCTTAAGGGCTTTTAAACCGTTCTCAAGATAGTCTGAGGGAATCTCCTCTGTGCCTATTTCAAAAAGCAGTTCAGCACTCATATATCCTCTTTAACTATTTCTTCAGATTGTTGCCACCAAAGGTGGGAGATTGTAATTATTAAGCCTGAAAGGGACCGTTGAGTGAGCTAAAATGTCTAAAGTGAACCAAAGTGCCTAAAGTAAAAGTATAAATCAAACATGTATTGTTACTGCTCAGGTTGCCTGGTTAAGGGTCTTGATCACTAGCTTTGAGTTTTTGAAACCCTATTTTATCGGGAAACCTGAGTTACATTAAATTGATCATAATCAGTGTGTTATCCTTAATTTTAGTCATTTTAGTCACTTTAGCTCACTTTAGGCACTTTCTCTCATCAGGGGAAAGCCCATTTCTTCTCTCTGTTTTAAATAATTTTTTGCTACCAAACTGGCCAATTCCCTAATCCTTCCAATGAAAGATGTTCTTTCTGTAACACTGATTGCTCCCCTCGCTTCAAGTATATTAAAAATGTGAGAACATTTGAGGCAATAATCATATGCTGGCAGCACAATTCCTTTTTTGCTTATTGCAAGAGATTCCTGTTCACACATTTCAAACATCTTTAAAAGCATATCTACATCAGCAATTTCAAAACAATATACAGAGTTTTCCCACTCCCCTTTTTTATGAACATCTCCATAAGTAACATTTTCATTCCATGCAAGATCATAAACGCTCTCTTTTTCTTGCAAATACATAGCAATTCTTTCCAGGCCATAGGTTATTTCCACGGAAATCGGATCCAGGCGAATGCCGCCTGCCAATTGAAAATAGGTAAATTGGGTGATCTCCATGCCATCCAGCCAGACCTCCCACCCGAGGCCTGATGCTCCAAGTGTGGGGGATTCCCAATCATCCTCCACAAAGCGGATATCATGATCCAGTGGATCTATTCCCAGCGCCTTTAAACTTTCGAGATAGATTTCCTGAATATCAATGGGAGAAGGTTTTATAATCACCTGATATTGATAATAATGCCCCAGACGGTTTGGATTCTCAGCGTATCTGCCATCAGTAGGGCGCCTGGAAGGCTCTACATAGGCAACAGACCAGGGTTCAGGACCCAATGTCCTCAAGAGAGTAGCCGGGTTAAAGGTCCCTGCCCCAACCTCAATGTCATACGGCTGCTGGATGAGACATCCTCTGTCCGCCCAGAATCTCTCCAGGTTAATGATCAATTCCTGAAATGTCATAATAATTGCTCGTTATTGGTTGTACTTTGTTTGACCAATGTTAATAATGTAAAGAAATATCTCACCGCTGAGGCGCAAAGAACGCTGAGGTAGAATTATTTTTTGCTTTCCGCTGACCCTGGTGAAATACGCTTTGCCATGGTTAAATTCGCTACGCTGTGATTGCCATCAATTTAACTTGGCAAGCTGTCACTATCGTGAATTTCACGGGGCAGGGA
>QMLT01000010.1 GCA_003646875.1 Deltaproteobacteria bacterium | reverse complement strand
GGTTTAATTGCTGCCCTCATTGTTGGATGGATTGTATTTCCTCTTGTTCTTTACTCTGAAAAGAGTCAGCCATTGAGCTTTTCTCATGCCAGCCATGGCCCGGAATCAGATGCTGGAATGGAATGTGAGGAATGCCATTTCTTTTATGAAGACGGAACCTTTTCTGGGATCCCTAAAATTCAAAAGTGTATGGAATGTCATGAAGATCCGGAGTCCCCAATGGGCGAAAGCCCGGAAGAGAAAAAGCTTTTTACTGATTATATTGTGCCAGAAAAGGAAATCCCCTGGCTTGTTTACTCACGTCAGCCAGATTGCGTATATTTTCCCCACATTGCCCATGTAAAAATGGCTCAAATTGAATGCAAGGTCTGCCATGGAGATTTTGCTAAAAGAAAAACTCCACCTCCATATAAGGTTAATAGGCTAACTGGTTATAGTATTGATATCTGGGGGAGAAATATAGCTGGATACAAGAAAAAGACCTGGGATAGGATGAAGATGGATGATTGTGCTGACTGCCACAAGCGAAAAGGAAAGGAGAGTCACAACGCCTGTTTTGTATGTCATAAATAAGGAATAACTATTTAGCCGCAGATGTACACAGATAGCTTTATAGATAAAGATAATAAAAGAAAAATATCAGCGGCAGTGTATATCCGTGGCTGAGTCGTTACAATAAGGATAGACAAAATGGAATTTAGTCGAAGGAATTTTATTAAGTTTTTCGCAGGAGGATTAGGGGGGACTTTATTAACCCCGCTCCCCTGGAAACTGATAGATGATATTGCCATATGGACTCAGAACTGGTCATGGGTGCCAGTGCCGGGAAAAGGGAAATTTTCGCACGTAAACACTGTCTGCACGCTCTGTCCTGGCGCATGTGGCATTCAGGTCAGAAAGGTTGGCAGCAGGGCAGTAAAAATAGAAGGGAGGAGTGACTACCCAGTCAATCACGGGGCAGTATGCCCCCTTGGCATGGCAGGTCTACAGGTTCTTTACAATGAAGGAATCCGGTGGAAGGCGCCAATGAAAAGGATGGGGCCACGGGGGTCTCAGGAATGGAAAGAAATCTCCTGGGATGAGGCTATAGATACATTGGCTGCCAGGATAAAAGGATTCAGGGATAAGGGAAATCCAGAAAAGCTGGCTGCTGTTGATGGAAATCAGTCTCGGTCTACAATGGCCCTGTTGATTAAAAGACTACTCAATTCTATTGGAAGCCCAAACTATCTGCGTATGCCACGAGAAGAAGATACCCATAGTATGGTGAATTTCCTTATGCAGGGATTCGATAGTCCTCTAACATTTGATCTGGAAAATGCTGATTTTATTTTGAGCTTTGGCTGTGGCCTTTTAGATGGATGGGGGTCTTCTGGCAGGATGCTGAATGTCTGGAGGCGCTGGGCCACCAATGACCGACAACATAAAACGCATATCGTGCAGGTTGATCCGAGAGCCTCAAATACCGCATCAAAGGCTGACCTTTGGCTTGCCCCATCTCCTGGAACAGAGGCAGCCCTGGCCCTTGGAATGGCCCATGTCATTATCAAGGAAAAACTCTACAGCAAAGAATTCATCGACAATCATAGCTTTGGTTTTTCTGATTGGTTTGATGAAAAGGGCCTGGAACATAAGGGATTTTCAGGAATTGTCCTGGGGAAGTACTCTCCTGAGAATGTAGAAAATATCACAGGAATAAAGAGTCGGGTAATTATTGAGGTAGCCAGAAAGTTTGCATCAGCGAATGCCCCTATTGCCCTTGCTGGAAGAGGAAAAGGCACATTTCCTGGCAGTTTGTATGAGTTTATGTCGGTGCATGCACTGAATGCATTGAAAGGAAGAGTAAATAACAAAGGTGGGACTCTCATAACAGATGATGTTCCTTTGGCCCCTTGGGCAGATGTAGTATACGATTCGGTGGCCAACAATGGCCTTACAAAAGAACGGATAGATAGAGCTGGAACTTTACGATACCCCTTTACAAGGACCCTTATACATAAGTTTGCAGAGGTGATAAATGGGAGCCATAGTTCCCCTGTTGATACACTTCTATTGTGCTCTGCAAATCCTGCGTATACTATGCCAGACAACCAGAGTTTTATCAAGGCGCTGAAGAAAATACCCTTTATTGTAAGTTTTTCTCCATTTATGGATGAGTCCTCTATGATGGCTGATCTGATTCTGCCTGATCATAGTCATCTTGAAAAGATGGTTGATATTGTAAGGCCAACCGGGATTCAATATCCTCTTTATGCCCTTTCTCGGCCAGTGGTAAAACCATTGTATCGCACAAGACACACCGGAGATGTCATCATATCTCTGGCAAAGAGAATAGGCGGATCTATTGCTAGCTCCTTTCAGTGGGCTAATTTTGAAGAGGCCATAAAGGAGAGGGTCAGCGGGCTCTATGATGCAGGGGAAAATAAGGTTTCGTGGGAAGATGTTAAGAAAAATGGATACTGGTATACCCCAAGGCATTTCTTTGGCAAAAGGTCGGATATATTTAAGACAGCAAGCAAGAAATTTGAATTTTTCTCTACAAAGATAGAGCTGGCCATTAAAACCTATTCAAAGGGCCTCCGGCCCGGAAAGCCCTCCGGCCTGGAAGGAAAATCCTTTGATGATGCGTTATTAAATTTGGGCATAAGCGCTAAGGGAGATGAGGTATATATGCCTCACTATGAAGAGATAAAATCCGGTGGAGATAAAAATGAATATCCCTTACTTCTTCTACCCATTGAATTTATAAACCTGGCAACCGGATGGATAGGAAATCCACCATTTTTGAATAAAACACTCTTTGATTATCAGCTTACAAAAGATGATCTCTTTGTGGAGGTTAATCCAAAAACGGCATCTCGATATGGTCTAACAGAGGGCGCGAAGGCGATATTAAAATCTCCCAAGGGTGAGTTATCGGTGAGGATTCATCACTTTGACGGGGCTATGCCTGACGTTATCTTTATCCCTTTTGGCCTTGGACATACTGCATATGATAGGTATCTTAAGGGAAAGGGAGTGAACCCTAATGAGATAATTGATCCAATAGAGGATCCTTTAAGCGGACAACCTGTATGGTGGAATACCAGGGTTAAATTAATAAAGATATAAAGCTTCTTAACTATTCAGCCGCGAATGGACATAAATGGACACAAATTAACCTGTAAAAAATAATTTTTCGTGATAATTTATATGAAAGTGCCTAAAGTGAACTAAATTGCCTAAAGTGCCTAAAATTAAGGTCGTTACTACTTGACCATTCAACTACTTTCATTCTTCGTTGTGGCCAAAGGGCATGGAGGTTCGTGATAACCTACCTGCCCCGATTCTATCGGGACAGGCGGGTTTGTTGCTGAATATTAATAAAGTTCTTTACGCAAAGAAAAGGCTATGAAAAAGGAAGAGAATAGCAAAGGCAATAGATACGGGATGGTTATTGATTTAGATAAATGCACTGGCTGTGGTCTATGCACTGTAGCCTGCGCCTCTGAAAATAATATCTCTGTATTGTATGATGAATCGGATAAGACAAGGAACATAGCCTGGCTTCAGATTTATACGATAACGAATGGGAAAGATTTTCCGGACACAGAGGTTGTATATATTCCCAGACCTTGTATGCAGTGTGATAATCCACCATGTGTGTCTGTTTGCCCCCCAACAGCGACCAGAAAAGATCCAAATACCGGGATAATTAGTCAGATCTATTCAAGGTGTGTAGGTTGTAGATACTGTATGGCGGCATGTCCCTATCATGCAAGGTCCTTTAACTGGTTTGACCCCTCTTTTCCTGAAGGCATGGATAGATATCTCTCTCCAGAGGTTTCCCCAAGGATGCGAGGAGTGGTGGAGAAATGCACATTCTGCCACCACAGGCTTATGAGGGCCAGGTCTAAGGCATATGCAGAGGGGAGAAGAGAGTTAAAAGAGGATGAATATATTCCTGCCTGTGCAGAGGCCTGCCCTACACAGGCAATAAGCTTCGGTGACCTCAATAACCCTGAGCATCAGGTTTCTCAGCTTATAAAGAGCCCGCATGCATTCAGATTGCTGGAGAGGCTTGGCACCGAACCCAAGGTATATTATCTAAGCGCTAAAAACTGGGTCAGGCGCATGGCAGATAATTATTTGGCCGGGGAACTCAGCTAGCTTCGCTGGAGTAATGAAGTAATGGAGAACGTCCAATATTCCATTACTCCTTCATGAGTTATCATAGCATTACAAGTAGGAAAACAAAGCGCTATAAGGTTGTAGAGTTTCGGTTTAATTGGCTGGAGAATAAAAATGGATTTGGCTTTAATACCCAATGGTGTTCAAAGATGTTCCTTAAAGAGATTTGTGCCATGGATGGTGCTATGGATTGCCCTTATTAGCTGGGGCCTGGTGTCAGCCTTTTTATGTTTTTTTAAAGGACTGAACCAGACAAACATGAATCACTACTTCGCATTTGGTTTGTGGATTGTATTTGATCTCTCCATAATTGCCCTTGGCGCAGGCGCATTCTTTACAGGGTTTTTAACCCACATCATTGGCGAAGTTTTTATTTATCCCTTTCGTGATAACCTGAAGGCTGTTGTTAACGCAGCTGTTGTTATTGGTTTCATCTGTTACTCGTCTGCCATTGCAATGCTTGGGGTAGATGTTGGGCAGCCACTACGAGCGTGGTTTATTTTCTGGCATGCAAATGTCCATTCAATGTTGACAGAGGTCTCTTTTTGTATCACCGCATATCTCGGTGTGCTGACCATTGAATATCTGCCTCTGGTATTCTCCAACAGAAAACTACGGGAGATACCAGAGATTGATATCTTTGGTAATAACCTCCATCATATAATAGCCCTGTTTGCTGCCGTGGGCACGTTTCTTTCTTTTTTTCATCAAGGCTCATTGGGCGGGATGTTTGGCGTGCTGTTTGGTCGCCCTTTTGCCTTCAGAGAAGGCTTCCTTATATGGCCGTGGACCTTCTTTTTATTTATACATTCTTCCATTGCCGCAGGCCCGTCTTTTACCTTGCTGTGTGTATGGATAGCCCAGAAGGTTACCGGCAAAGAATTGATAACCAGGGATGTGTTTAACTTGTTAGCCAAGATCTCAGGCTGGCTACTTGCCACCTATATCGTTCTCAAGATCGTGGACACGATTGCCTGGGCCTATGGGGTTGTACCCCGGGCTGGGATGTCATTTATGGATTTTTATCAAGGATCCTATGGGATCTGGCTTATTATAGCCGAGATAGGGATTTTTGGTATTATTCCGGCAATTATTCTGATAACTCCAAAATTCAGAGAGAGAAATGACCTTCTTATTATAGGCGCCCTGATGAATGTTATTGGTATTGTGCTTGACAGGTTTGTGTTTAGTATCCAGACCCTGTCAATACCAGTTATGCCATTTGACAAGTTTATGAGTTACTTTCCATCCTGGCAGGAGTGGGGAATTGCAATAGGAGCCATTGGCTATGGCATACTTTTGTTTTCCTTATCATATAGATATTTGCCCCTGTTTCCGCAAGAGGCAGAAATGAACCCGGTTCAGGTTCTGGGTAGAGCAGTAACGGACTCCGGGGTTATCAAAAGGAGCTGATATGTTCCCTTTTTGTTTTGAGTGGGCGTGGGATGTCGGGCATATTATATTTATGGGGCTTCTATATATGGTCCTTGGCGCCATTTCTTTAGGCCTGCTTTACGCCTTTGTGATGACATGGTTGAAGGTTACAGGACGGGATAAGCTTTTTGAGCGATTATGGATCCGATTTCCGATTACTCTCTGGTAAAGACTATGCGTGCCTAATTTTTCGTATCTCAACAATAACAATTAACCGCGCATATATACCTTTTTTACTAAATAATCGTATCATGGCGCCAGTTCTTGTCATCCCTTTCCGGGTAATCCAGGTTATAGTGAAGGCCCCGGCTTTCCTTTCGCATGCCGGCAGATGTGATGATTAACTCTGCAACAGTTGCCAGATTTCTCAATTCCAATAAATCCCTTGTAATTGTAAAATCCCAGTAGTAATCTCTGATTTCCTGCTGGATAATCTCTATCCTCTTCCTGGCTCTGGTCAATCGCTTATCTGTCCTGACTATGCCCACATAGTTCCACATCATTCTTCTTACCTCATCCCAATTATGGGAGACGACCACGGATTCATCGCTGTCCGTTGCTGATCCTGCGTCCCATTGAGGAACGTCTGGAAAGAGATAATCCGCTTTTCCAGTAATTCGCCTGGCGCTGTCTTCAAAGGCGAATCGTGAAAAAACAAGCGCCTCGATAAGAGAATTACTGGCTAAACGATTTGCGCCATGTAGACCGGTATACGCTACCTCGCCTATTGCGTAAAGATTCGGTATACTAGTCCTGCCGTATTTATCTGTGAGGATGCCACCACACATATAGTGAGCAGCCGGCACGACCGGAATTGGCTCTTTAGTAATATCTATGTTTAACTCCAAGCACCTGTTGTAGATGTGTGGAAAGCGGGTTTTGATAAAATCCGGAGACCGGTTAGTTATATCGAGATACACACATTCATCGCCGCTCTTCTTTAATTCGGCGTCAATTGATCGCGCAACCACATCTCTCAGGGCTAAATCCTTTAAAGGGTGATAGCGTTCCATGAAGTGATTGCCCCTTTTATCAATTAATCGACCTCCTTCACCCCTGACTGACTCACTAATCAAAAAATTCTTTTCCAGGGGATGGTAGAGACATGTGGGATGGAATTGTATAAATTCCATATTTGCCACCTTTGCGCCGGCCCTGTAACCAATAGCCACACCATCACCAGTGGCAATATCAGGGTTGGTGGTGTAGAGATACACCTTGCCTGTTCCCCCGGTTGCAAGGACTGTTATTCGGGACATAAAGATATTTACCTCGCCTGTAAGTATGTCCAAAACATATGCGCCCCAGCACGTCTCTTCGGTCTCATTCGCCGAGAGGCTTCTTCTTATAAATTTGGATGTTGTAATCAGGTCTATAGCCATATGATTTTCATAGATCTGAATATTTTTATTCTTTTTTACATTGTTAATAAGGGCTCTTTCAACTTCTTGCCCGGTAAGGTCTTCAGCATGGACAATCCTTCTTCTAGAGTGCCCTCCCTCCCGGGTGAGATCTAATCTGTCGGCCTGTGCGCTGTTATTGTGTGAAAATTTAACCCCGAGAGCAATAAGCTCTTTGATCATATCAGGCGCATTTGTTACCACCATACGAACAACCTGCTCATTGCTGAGGCCAGCGCCAGACTCTAATGTATCTTTTATGTGAAGATCAAATGAGTCATTTGGGTCTAACACTGAGGCAATGCCCCCCTGGGCATAATTGGTAGAGGCATCCATCGTCTCTTTTTTTGTTATTATTGCTACTCTTCCTCTCAGCGCTGCCTTGAGGGCAAAGCTGAGCCCGGCAATACCGCTTCCGATAATAAGATAATCTGATTTTATTTCCATTTGTCGTACCTACTTAGCCACAGAACCGCCTGCCGGATGGCGGGCAGGTTTTCATTTGTGTCCATTCGTGTCCATTCGTGGCTAAATTACATTTAATTTACATAAAATCAGACTTATTGCAAGTTATGATTGATCTTTTCAGTAAATATTAGTAGCTTATAGAGCCTATGAGTGCGTCGGTGATTATATTTGATTGCGATGGTGTTATGTTTGACTCCAGGCAGGCCAATATTAATTTCTATAACCATATTTTGTTCCATTTTGGCCTCCCCCCACTCACAGATAAAGATGTAGAGTTTGTCCACATGCATACGGTAGTGGAATCATTAAATCATATCTTTCGAGACACCCCTTATGTAGACGATGCCCAGGAATATCGGTTACAGGCTGACTACATTCCCTTTATAAAGGATATGGTTATGGAGCCGGGGCTAAAAGAGTTGCTCGATATTCTCAAACCAGATTATGGTCTGGCAGTGGCAACAAATCGGAGCAATACCATAGGAAAGGTTCTTGAGTTAAACGGGCTTAGTCAGTATTTTGACATAGTTGTTTCATCCTTAGATGTGCAATACCCCAAACCGCACCCAGAGTCGATTTTCAAGATCCTTGATTTTTTTGGGATTAAGTCACAGGAGTGTTTTTATATAGGTGATTCTGAGGTGGACTTTACTGTTTGTCAGGCCTCTGGTGTACCCTTCATCGCATACAGAAACAAAGCCCTAAAGGCTGATTATTATATAGACAATCTTTTGGATATCCTGAAGATTTTATAGTTATTTTTAGGAAAGATCTTTTATGACAAAAAATGACAGCGGCTAATCTAGGCCTCAACTTTTTAACGTTACCGATATATTATGTGGATAAAGGAACCTGGTACAGTTACTGAAAGGATTGAATTTTTAGGTCGCCCGGAACTATGTTCTTATCTCGTTAAAGGAGATACATATGCCTTGCTTGGTGGAGCAATGGCACATGTCATACCTGATATGCTAACCCAGCTAAATAATCTTGGAGTAGATCTGGAGCGAATCAGGTATCTCGCCATTCTCCATAGCCATTACGATCACCTTGGTATGGCTCCATATCTTGCACGGAAGTGGCCGTGGCTTAAGGTTGCTATTAGCGAAGTTGGGGCACGTATCCTAAAGAATCAAAAGGCCCTGAAGGTAATACAGGAGTATAACAATTCGAAGTTACAAACAACAAATGGCGTTGATCAGATTGAACCACTAAATCTTGTAAAAGAAGGCTTCCCTATTCATCGTATTATTAATGGTGGCATGGAGCTTGACCTTGGGAATAGGGTAAAACTTCAACTTATTGATGTTCCAGGACATTCTGTGTGCAGTATAGCTGTCTATTTCCCCAGAGAATACGCCCTTTTTCCCTCTGACAGCATCGGGGTTTTGACAGAGCAAAGGATCCTTCCTATGGGAAGCTCGAATTATGATGATTTTCAAAAAAGCATTGATAAGCTCAGTAACGTTAACGCAGAGATTGTCTGCCTGGAACATTTTGGAGCCCTCACACCACCTGAAGGCATTGAGTTTTGTGAAAGAGCTAAAAAGGAGGCCAAAGATTTTCGAAAGGAGATAATAGATACTTACAAAAGAGAGGCGGACGTGGAAGGCACAGTTGTGAGACTTGCAAAAGATTTTGATTGTGGCCTATCAAGGGTGGGGCTTTTGCCAGAGGATCTGTTAAAAGATATTCTAAAAAGAATGGTAAGGTTTGTCAACCACATAGAATAAGCAGGTGTAGAGGAAATGATGGGGAACGGAGCGAAGGCGATACATCTTGCTACCGGACTAGATGAAAAAACTCGCCTAACCTATGATTAACAAATTACTGCAGAAATTGAACAATCAAATACCCTTCTATACTTTTTTTCTCTTTGTTTTCTTTTCCGACTCTTTTACTGACTCACTCATCGTCTTTAATCTTTCCATTACAAGATAATTAATAGTATTTTTTTGATAATCTCCTTTTTTATTCCTTATTCCTGCCTTGATACCGGTGAGGATCTCAATCCCCTCATCCATATTTTCAATAGCATAGATATGAAATTTGCCCTTTTCTACAGCAGATATAACCTCTTTTTTAAGCATCAAATCGTTTATATTTCTTTTTGGAATAAGAACACCCTGTTTCCCGGTGAGACCTTTGGCCTTACAGACATCAAAAAAACCCTCTATTTTCCTGGTGACTCCACCGATAGGCTGACACTCACCTAATTGGCTTACAGAACCGGTAACAGCAATCCCTTGATAGAGAGGCCTATTCGATAGGCAGGAGAGAATCGCAAACAGTTCAGCTGCCGAGGCGCTGTCTCCATCAATCATTCCATAGCTTTGCTCAAATGTCACACTGGCTGAAAGTGCAAGAGGTTTCTCCAATGCATATTTATTTTTCAGGTAGCTTTCCAGAATAAGGACGCCTTTCGTGTGAATATTACCGCTCATTTTGGCCTCCCGCTCGATATCAACAATCCCTTCCTTGCCAGGGGTAGCTGTCGCGGTTATCCTTACAGGCCTGCCAAAGGTATAGTCGCCTAAATCATAAATGGTTAAACCATTTACCTGCCCAACGACCTTCCCTCGTGTCTGGATATGGATGGTATCTTCTTCAATCATTTCCTGGAGTTTCGCCTCAATAAGATTTGATCTCTGTGCCTTTTCATCAATCGCCCTCTCGATATCACTTGATTCAATAAGTTTCTTACCCATCTGTTTGGCCCAGAAGTTAGCCTCTACTATCAAATCTTTTATTTCTGGCAATTTAAGCGACATTTTTCGCTGGTTTCCTACCAATTCAGATGTATACTCTATTATCCTCGCCAGCCCTTTTTTATCAATTTCAAGCAGCTTTTCTTCTTCACATACCTTAGCAATATAGAAGAGATAATTATTAATCTGTTTTTTAACCATCTTAACATTATCATCAAGCTGGGCCTTGACCTTAAACATCTTTTTAAAATCCGGATCTAAAGAATAGAGAAGATGATATATATAAGGATCACCTATCAAGATAACCTTGATATTAAGAGGGATAGGCATAGGCTTTAAGGTCTTTGTTGATAGAAATCCTATCTCTTCTGCCAGCTCTTCAATCCTAATATCCTTATTTTTGAACGCCCTCTTAAGGGCGTTCCAGGACCCAAGACTTCTTAGCAGATCAATGGCCTTGATAATGAGATACCCATCATTTGCTCTATGTAAGGCGCCGGGTTTTATCATGGTAAAGTCTGTATAAAGGGTACCAAATTGTGCATGCTTCTCTATTCTGCCAAAAATATTAGGATAGGTAGGATTGGTTTCTATTATAACAGGGGCGCCCTTTACCTTTGAATTGTCAATCAAGACATTTACCTTATACCGAGCGAATGAGGGTTCGGGCTGGGATATAAATAATGGGCCTTGTTGGATCGGTTGTTTTTGTTTAAAATCATCGATATTAAGAATAATGTCATCCTTCATTTCTTTGAAATAATCTAATACCTCTGGCAAATCTTTATACTTTGTCTCAAGCTCTTCTATAAGGTGTCCGACTCGGTAAAGCGCTATCTTTTTGTCAAGCTCCTTAATCCGCTCTTTTGACTCTCTATCCAGATTTCTAATATTTCTTACTGTTTCTTTCATATCGTTCTGCAATTGCTGGCTTACCTTCTGGAGTTTTTTTCTTTCTTCCTCTGGCATAGCAGCAATAGTTTCGTCATCCATAGGTTTGCCATTCTTCGACGGGAGAATCATCATTCCTGCCTGGCTGATATTCAGGACAAAACCCCCCTTGCTCACCCTTTTTTCCAGCTGTGAGATTAATTCGTTCCTTTTGGTATTCAATGTTTTTGTTATAGCTTCCTTTTCTTTATTATAATCCTCACTTTCAAAGACATCCTGTATACCTGCCTTAACCTCTTCAATGAACTCAGATACATCCTTCTTTAATTGTATCCCCATGCCTCTGTTTAGTTTAAGATATTTGGGGGTATCTGGTTCTTGAAAATTATAGACATAGCACCAGTCAAAGGGTGGTGGGTCTTTTTTGGCTATTTTCTCAACATACGTTTTTGCAATAAAAGTAAGGCCAGTTCTTTCTGGCCCGGCTACATACAAGTTATAGTCATTTCTTGGCATCTTGAGCGCAAATGTAATTCCTTTGATTGCCTTATCCTGGGCTACCAACAATTGCTTCTTTTTATTTATATCCTTTGTAGATTGAATGCCCAGAGAATCTGGATCGCACAATGCACGCATCCTTTTTACCGGTACTTCTTTAGATTTATTACCCATATCAAACCCTTTCAATGTCTTGCTGTTATCTTTTCTCTGCGCTCTCATTATCAACCCTTTTTCTAAATTGCAAGGCAATATTTAGAGATGTCTGTTGATAATTGACTGTGCCTTTTGCCATAGACACTGATATTTCGATAATTTAAGATGATATTCTAACTATAGAAATTAAATAAACTGTTAGCTATGTAGCCACTATAGTTACAAATTTGTTTGACTTCAATTTTTCTGAATGATACGTTACAAAAAAATGAATGACGATTCATTTTATTCTTATATTTTCGTAACTATTCAGCCACCAAGGCACTAGGATGTGAGAATTATTCTTTTAATATCTCTGTTTGATGAGGGTCACATTAAAAATAATCTACTGTTTTTCTTGCACTGCTACCACGTCCGCCTCGCCTGAGCTCGCGATGGCGGGCAGGTCTATTCTTTGTAGCTTGGTGGCTACCTGAACAGAGGTACATACTTTCATGTAAATTTCTTATCATATTAGCCACTTTAGCTCACTTAAAAAGGAGGGATTTTTATGAACAGGGTTATCAAAAAGTGCGCGGTTATTGGAGCTGGTGTAATGGGAGCAACCATTGCAGCACAGTTGGCCAATGTGGGTATCGAGACAACCCTTCTTGATATTGTGCTCCCTGAGCTCACAGATAATGATAAAAAAAAGGGCCTTACAAAGGATAGCAAGGAATTCAGGAATAAACTGGCGCAAAACGGCTTAAAAAACACACTGAAGTCAAAGCCTGCATCCTTTTATATACCAGAGTACGCCAAGCTGATCACAATCGGCAACCTTGAGGATGATCTAGGGCTATTAGGTCATGTAGACTGGATTATCGAGGTAGTGGTGGAAAGACTGGACATCAAAAAAAGCGTCTTTGAAAAGGTCGAAACGGTTTTAAAACCTGGAACCATAATCTCTTCAAACACCTCAGGTATATCTGCCAGGGCCATGTGTAAAGACCGCTCAGAAAACTTTCGAAAGAACTTTGCCATCACCCATTTTTTCAACCCCCCGCGATACATGAAACTTCTGGAAATTGTACCAGGCCCAGATACACTCCCCGAAGTGATCGAGATCCTTGCTGAAACATGCGAGAAGGTGCTTGGCAAAGGGATTGTATATGCCAAAGATACCCCAAATTTCGTGGCCAATCGTATTGGCACCTATAGCATGTTTTATGTTATCAAGGCCATGATGGACATGGGGTTAACAATTGAAGCTATTGATAAACTTACCGGGCCAGTAATAGGACATCCCAAGAGTGCATCCTTCAGAACAGCAGACCTGGTTGGTCTGGATACACTACTTCATGTAGCGGATAATGTATATCAAGGAGCGCCTGATGATGAGAAACGGGAAATGTTTCAGCCTCCGGATTTTATCAAAAAAATGATTGCCAACAACATGCTGGGTGAAAAGAGCGGACAGGGTTTTTACAAAAAGGGCAAAGATATAGAAGGGCACAAGGTAATACTTTCACTGGATTATACTACTTTGGAATACAGCCCACAAGAAAGGGTAAAGCTGGCTTCACTGGAGGCAGCAAAAAATATTTCAGGCACGGCTGAAAAAATTAAATCGCTCTACTCTGCTACAGATGCTGCAGGGCAATTTACTTTTACCACTTTGACAGAAACACTTATCTATTCCGCTAATCGGATCCCGGAAATAGCTGATGATATTGTAAATGTGGACAATGCAATGAAGTGGGGATTTGCCTGGAAAATGGGTCCGTTTGAGGTCTGGGATGCCCTTGGCGTAAGCAAGTCCGTGGCAAAAATGAAAGAGGCTGGTTACCAGATTCCGGCCTGGGTTCAGGAAATGCTTGATAGCGGAAAAGAGTCTTTCTACAAAAGAGAGGCCGGCGATCTCTATTTTTATGATCTCTCCTCAAAGGATTATAAAGAGGTTTCAGTAAAGCCAGGGATCATACTTTTGCCGTCCCTTAAGGATCGGGAAAAGAATGTAGCAGGGAATAAAGGCGCTAGCCTGATTGATATCGGTGACGGGGTGGCCTGCCTGGAATTCCATACCAAAATGAATGCTATGGGTGATGATATTATCAGTATGGTCATGAAATCGGCTGACATTGTGAGCAAGGATTTCCAGGGCCTGGTGATTGCCAACCATGCCGATAATTTCTCTGCCGGAGCGAATCTACCAATGATTCTATTCGCGGCCCAGGAAGAGGAATGGGATGAACTGGATTGGATGATCAAGGTCTTTCAGGACTCTTTAATGAAGCTGAAATATCTCGACAAACCTGTCGTCGCTGCACCAGCCGGAATGGCCCTGGGCGGTGGGTGCGAGATTTGTATGGCTTCTGATCGTGTTCGCTTTGCGGCTGAGACCTATATGGGCCTCGTGGAGGCTGGCGTGGGTTTAATTCCCTCTGGGGGAGGATGCAAGGAGTTGCTTATCCGCAATACAGGAGATCTGTTCGAGGTACCGAAGGGAGGCATTTACCCAAAACAGATCGAATTGATGCCCTTTGTGGCCAGGGCCTTTGAGACCATTGCTATGGCCAGGGTGTCCACTTCCGGACCGGAGGCAATTAAACTTGGATACCTGAAATCTACAGATAAAATGACGACCAATAGAGATTACCTGATAGAAGATGCCAAAAAGACGGTTCTGGCCATGAATTTGGAGGGCTATGCACCCCCGAGATACCTTGATGAGATTCGGGTGGCCGGTGAAAATACCTTTGCTATGATTAAACTTGGTCTGTGGACCATGCACGAGTCAGGCTACATCACCGAACATGATGTGACTGTCTCCACCAAGGTGGGATATGTGCTGTGTGGAGGAAATGTTCTTGAGTATACCAAGGTTAGTGAGCAATACCTGTTGGATTTAGAGAGAGAGGCATTTTTGAGTTTGTGCGGTGAACCCAAGACCCAGGAAAGAATCCAGCACATGCTGAATACAGGTAAGCCACTGAGAAATTAAGTAAGCGTTCACCGTTGGCAGTTCACCGTTAACCGATAAGCCAACAGTGGCAGTGAACCACTTAAATAGACATATCCATCAACAGGCCAAACAATGGGTTGATCCAGAGGAATATCTCCCCTTTCGGACAACGGATAACGGTGAACCGTGAACGGTTATGAAATTAAGTTGAATAGTCAAATGGTTGAATTGTTAAATAGTAAACTAATCAACTAATCAACAATTTGACTAAATCTGTAGGGAGGGACATACCATGAAAGAGGCCGTGATTGTTGCTGCTTGTAGAACGGCTGTTGGAAAGGCCCCACGGGGAATGCTAAAGGATACACGCCCGGAATATATGGGAACTGCGGTATTAAGTGATTTGATAAAAAGGGCTGGGAATATCGACCCTATGCTTATTGATGATGTGATTATAGGATGCACCTTCCCTGAGGCTACCCAGGGGCTTAATTTAGGCCGCGTCCTGGTCATGTCCCTGGGCTGGCCCGACCGTATTCCAGGAATGACAGTCAACAGATTTTGCTCTTCAGGTCTTCAGGCCATCGCCATTGGCGCAGAGAAGATCATGTGTGGTTTTGCCGATGTGGTGATTGCCGGTGGAGTGGAGAACATGAGTCAGATTCCTATGGGCGGTAGCATGATGTATCCTAATCCCGCACTTGTGGATATGAGACCGGGTGCATTTACTGGAATGGGATTAACGGCCGAAAATGTCGCAGAGCGGTACAATATAAGCCGAGATGAGCAGGACGAGTTCGGCGCCAGAAGCCAACAGAAGGCTGAGGCCGCAATCAAGGCGGGTCGCTTCAAAACTCAGATTGTCCCCTTGAAGGTTAAAAAGCAAAAGCAATTGCCTAATGGACGTTTTGAGTTTGAAGAGATCATCTTTGATACAGACGAGGGCATGCGTCCAGGAACGACAAAGGAAAGTATCTCTAAGATTCGCCCGGCCTTTAAGGTCAATGGAACGGTAACAGCGGGCAATTCTTCACAAACAAGTGATGCAGCAGCAGGCGTACTGCTGATGTCCAAGGAGAAGGCCAGAGAGTTAGGTCTAAAGCCTATGGCAACCTTTCGATACCATGTGGCGGAGGGCTGTCCACCGGAATATATGGGAGTAGGACCTTCGGTGGCGATACCGAAGGTTTTAAAGATCGCTGGCATGAGCCTTGAACAGATGGAGTTGATAGAGTTAAATGAGGCCTTTGCGGCACAGGCCATCTATTGTATCAGAGAGCTGGGCATCAATGAAGAGATTACCAACGTGAATGGTGGCGCTATTGCATTAGGCCATCCTTTAGGGTGCACCGGAGCAAAATTGACCACCCAGCTTATCTATGAAATGCAGAGTAGAAAGCTTCGGTGGGGACTTGTCTCTATGTGC
>QMLT01000009.1 GCA_003646875.1 Deltaproteobacteria bacterium | reverse complement strand
TGGGCGCCTATGTATGGCTTATTCACAAGATTTCCTTTGTAATAATTGGGGCCGCCCAGTTTGACACCCAATTCCCCTGCAAAGGCTGCCTCCGGGAACCCGGCATTTGGGCTAATATGGTTTTTTGCTTCCCTTATTGCTGTTATAAAGGTCTCTCGCCCAGGGCCTTTCATTATAATGGCCGCAAGGGAAATAATCAGAATCGAAAGTCGGGCAGGGATAAAGTTGGCAACATCATCCAGGCGTGCTGCACACCTTCCGAATTTCAAATACCTTTCATCTTTGTAGCCCACCATTGAATCAAGGGTGTTGATCATTTTGTAGGTTAAGGCAAGAGGCGCTCCCCCTACTGCCGCAAAAAACAGGGGGGATACAACACCGTCTACCAGGTTTTCCGCTACGCTTTCCACCGTTCCCCTCATTACGCCCTGCTCATCAAGTGGTTCCACATCCCTTCCAACGATATGAGATAGCTTATGTTTTGCCTCTTGGAGTTTTCCGCACTTCAATGTTCTGTAAATATCCATGGCTGCTGATCGTAAAGACTTGACTGAGAGTGTATAGTAAATAAATATAATCTGAATGATTACATAAAGATATAGGTGAATAGTCTTGACAATAAAAAGAATCCCCCATGTTATCATGAATGTTCCAATCACAAGCGATATTGCAAAGAGACAACCAGAGGCAGTCAGACTAAAGTTAAATCTTCTAAAATACGGCTCCCATCGCTGTATCCACTCACCCATCCATCTAATTGGATGGGGAAGCCATCCTGGATCTCCCAGGATTAAATCGAGGAGAAAGGCCATGGGCAATAGGCACCAAAAGGGAGCGATTTCCATATCAGGCAAAGATCTCACGGAGTTTATCAGCAACCATAGCGTTGATCTCTGAACTTTTTAGGCTGATCCGAACAAACCGATCAGAAAGGCCTGTAAAATTGCTACAGTCACGCAGTAAAACTCGATGTTTAGCCATTATTGAGCAGAGCTGAGCAGCATTAAAGTCTTTTTTTATCTTAATCAGGATAAAGGATGCCATACTCGGGAAAGGCTTCAGGGATTTCGTGTTTTTAAGGCTTACTTCAAGCAAATGCCTCTCATTTACAACAAAGGCCTGCGTCTTCTTAAGAAAGTTATCGTCCGCCAAAACATGCTCCAGCAAAAAATGTCCGGCAATCTGGGCCAAACTATTCACACACCATGGTTGGTAAAGCCGTTTGAATTGCTCTATTATTTCCGATGAAGCAATCAAAAAACCGAGTCTTAACCCCGGTATACCAAAAATTTTAGAGAATGAGTTTATGACAATGACATTTGAAAGCCCAGCCTGGATCAAAGTCGTTTCATCATACTCCTCTGTAAAAGGTAAATAAGATTCATCAACCAAAAAACGGATTTTTGGATAAGCTTCAAATAGTTTTACCAAATCTGTTCCTGTAATCAGGCTACCAGTCGGATTATTTGGATTACAGATAAAGACCGTATCTACATCACTAAAACAGGCGCTAATATCCATAATATTAGGCTGAAACAGTTCCGCCTCCCTTGCCATGAAGTATTGGCAGTCTATTTCGTGCATCTGACAGGCATCTCCATAATCCGCATAGGTAGGGCCCACTATAAGGGCTTTTTTAATCTTAAGGATCAAAGGCAGGGTGTATATAAACTGGGTTGTCCCATTGCCGGCCAGAACCCGATCTTCGCTTATTTTATGGTGACTTGCAAATGCCTTTACAAGACCTTTGCTGTCAACCTCCGGGTGGTTATTAATCACCACAAGGTTTTCTTTCAGATATTCAATGAGTCCGGGGGCAATCCCGAGGGGATTTGTATTGTTGCTCATATCAATAATATCATTTGGTGAGCAACCAATACTCTGCGCTATGTCATAGATATTTCCGCCGTGACCTCTAATCATTGGCCCACTCCCAGGCATGCAATCAAAAATAGCCCTCCCTCCTCAATTTCTGCCATAGCGCCCAGCATGTCTCCTGTAATGCCATTCATACGCCTTTTGTAGTAAAAGAGGATAAGGGTAGTCATAAGAATAAACAAAGCATTGAGCCAAATAGCCATTAATCCCAACCACAATGAAATACATATTGGCAGAAGAATAATAGATAAGGCATATATGGGAGGTTTATCAGAAAAGAAATCAGCGCCCAGTCCGCCTTGAGGCCTTCCATACCCTAAAAATTTCATGCCGAACATCATGGCACCCCGTGAATATGCCGGTATTATGAGAAGATATAGTGCCCTATGGTCCCCTAAAGAACTAATTCCAGCCCATTTAATGACCAATATAAAGACAATGGCAAGCAACCCCATTACACCAAGGCGGCTATCCCTCATGATTGTCAAGGCCTGCTCAAGAGATCTATGGCTGAGCATACCATCTGCCGTATCCCCCAATCCATCTAGGTGAAGGCCGCCGGAAAGGACAGCGAGAAACAAAACATCAAGCACCGATACAATGGTAACCGGCCATAACCTTGAAAATACATAATCGCCAAGCACAAGCAGGAATCCAATGGCCAGCCCAACAACAGGAAACCAGGGTATTGTTTTGGGAGCATCAAAGTCTCGAGGCTTTCCCAATGGCAGGATGGTCAAAAACTGTAATGCTGAAATAAATTGTTTCATTAAATCCCATATGCTTGAGGTACATAAAATTATTCCTCCTTGCTTACCTCAGCTTCCTCAAAGGTTAATACCTCGTTAATTATGCGAGCCCCTGCCTCGATTATATGCATGGCCAATGCAGCCCCAGTGCCTTCTCCTAACCTCATCCCGAGATTGAGAATTGGAGAAAGCCCTAAGTAGTTAAGCATAATTTTATGGCCCTGTTCCTCTGACTGATGACCTGCAAACATGTAGTCACTGACAGTGGGGCAGAGACCATAGGCTATAAGAGCGCCAGCGCCTGAAATAAATCCATCGATCACAACAGGTCGTTTAAAAAAGGCTGCTGCCAGAATAGCGCCTGCAATAGCCCCTATTTCAGAACCACCTACCTTTGCCAAAACATCAACAGGATCCTCTGGTTGCGGCTTATTTATCTCGATACCTATTTTTATGGCCTCACACTTTCTTTGAAAACCATTATCATCAATTCCTGTGCCTCGGCCGGTCATACTTTCCACAGGGGTCTTGGTTATAACTGCGCCAATAGCGCTTGACGGTGTGGTATTACCAATTCCCATATCTCCTGTGCCAAGGAGTTCCAATCCCTCTTCAAAAAGCGCTTTTGCTGCCTCGAAGCCTTTTAAAATGGCGGACTCTGCTTGATCCCTGGTCATGGCAGGCCCTTTGCTGAAATCTTTGGTCCCCCTGGCAATCTTGCTGACAATCAAACGGTTCCCTTTAGAGGTTTGTTGGGGTATATCAGGGATGATTCCCATATCCATTACTATGACCCGGGCGCCAATCTGGCGGGAGAGGACATTGATCCCTGCCCCACCCCTCAGGAAGGTTTTTACCATCTCGCCAGTAACAACCTGGGGGTAGGCGCTTACATTAGATCCAGCTATACCATGGTCTCCCGCCATAATTAAAAAGGCTTTTTTGTCCACTGACGGGGTTAATGTTCTCTGGATTCCGCATAACCTCTCCCCAATACCATGGAGTTCCCCTAATGCCCTTTGGGGCATTACCAATTCAGATGTGCGCATCCTTGCCTGTTCAATAAAATCCTTGTCTGCTCCTTCAATGCCTGAGATTATTTCCGATAACTTCATTGCGCCTCCTATCAATTGAATTAAGAAATTCTATCTAAGTTTTCCTTTTATCACATGTGGCAGGCCTGCAACGGTCAACACTACAGCGTCTGAACATGCAGCCACCCTTTGATTCAAAATACCGATAATATCACGAAATTCTCTTGCCATCTTATTTTCCGGCACAATCCCTGCGCCTACCTCGTTGGATACCACTATAATAGATTGATCCACCTTCTTCATCCCTTCTATTAAATTCTCTGTGCGGGATATAATCTTATCCTCTGTTTCTCCATCCATTAACAGATTGCTGATCCATATGGTAAGGCAATCAATTAAAACTAATTCGTAATTGGTGTTTAAAGAGACCAAAGTTTCAGTAATATTTGTCGTCTCCTCTATGGTTGTCCAATCAGGTCCTCGGGCCTTTCTGTGCTGCGCAATTCTCCTTTCCATCTCATCATCCAGGGCCTGAGAAGTAGCTAAGAAAATTTTCTTTCGATATTGTCTATTCGCATAATCTAGGGCAAACCTACTTTTCCCGCTTCTGCATCCACCAAGTACAAAAACTATCTCTTTCATGGCAGCCATAGATATTGTATGCATAATTATTGTAATTCGATTATATTTTATATGAAAGTGCCTAAAGTGAACTAAATTGCCTAAAATTAAGGTCTTTACTACTCAACTACTCAACTACTCAACTACTTTCATCCTCCGTTGTGGCCGCAGGACATGGAGGTTTGTTAGCAAAAATTTCTTTTCCTTGCCACTACATCTCTCCTATCCTCTTTGTCATAGCCTTGCATTTTTTTTCATATTTTTAGCAATAAAAAATCCCTGAATCAATAATATTGATCCAGGGATTTCCCTTTTTTATCCTCAAGATCTTCTGTATAATCCCAATCCACGAAGGTTTAACAGTTCAGGCAGGTCTTCTGACTTCCCCGCCCTTTTAGCGGCCTTCCCATCCCGACCCATCGAAACAGTGGCACACACTGGCTAAAAGAATTCCCTTTTCAAAAAGAAAAGGGCGAGGGGTCACAGCGGCGGGCCCATCCCCGATTTTAACGGGGTTCCCTATCAAGCCTAAAGCAGGCACCCGAACCTTTTATTAGATAGTATATGAGAAATGATCAACAGAAGTCAAGAAGATTGGCGCCTTCAAACCATTAAATTTTCTCTCCTTGACCCTTACCCCTCTTTCCCATATACTTAAAAGAAATAGATTACTGTCAAGGATTACAGGCTTTTTGAGGGAGGTATGAAAAGGTAATGGCAAAGGCCATCATGTTCCTTGGAACTGGAAGCGATGTGGGAAAATCAATCGCTGTAACAGCATTCTGCCGGATCTTTAAAAAAAGGGGCTATAGGGTTGCCCCCTTCAAGGCCCAGAACATGTCTAACAACTCCTTTGTAACTGTGGAAGGAGGGGAGATTGGCAGGGCCCAGGTAGTTCAAGCTGAGGCAGCAGGTGTACTTCCCTCGGTGCATATGAATCCCATCCTTCTTAAACCTTCATCCAACCATGGCTCCCAGGTAATCCTGAGGGGAAAGGTCTTTGGACAAATGGAGGCTATTAATTACCATGAGTTCAAGCCCAGGCTCAGACAGATTGTTTTTGAATCCTACAACACCCTGGCCAGGAATTATGATGTCATAGTCATGGAAGGGGCAGGGAGTTGTTGTGAGATGAACCTTAAGAAAAATGACTTGGTCAACTTTTCTCTGGCCCAGCAGGTTAGAGCGCCCTGTATACTGGTAGCGGATATTGATAGAGGCGGCGTTTTTGCCCAGCTCATTGGCAGCTTTATGCTTATGACAAGAAAAGAGAAGATCCTCACCATAGGATTTCTGATAAACAAGTTCAGGGGAGATCCACGGCTCTTTGAATCCGGAATTGCCTACATTGAAAAAAAAGCAGGCAGGCCGGTCTTTGGCCTTATACCTTTTTTTAAGGATATATTTATCGACTCCGAAGACTCGGTGGTAGTTCAGGAGGACAAACGAAACCTCAGGCCCATAAGCCAAAATACAATAAATATTGCAGTATTAAGGCTTCCGGGTATCTCCAATTTTACTGATCTGGAAATTCTCATGCATGAACCGGACGTGGTGGTAAACTTCCTGTTTCAGCCAAAAGAATTTGTAGCTGGATATGATATTCTTATCCTGCCAGGCACAAAGAATGTTATGGAAGATGCCCAATGGCTGGGGCGAAGCGGATGGAAAAAGGCAATCAAAGAATTTGTAAAAAAAGGAGGAAGATGCTTAGGTATCTGTGGCGGATACCAGCTTTTAGGGGAAAGAATCCGAGATCCATTAGGTGTTGAATCAGATAAAAAAGAGGTAAGGGGCCTTGGAATACTTCCCCTGGAAACAATTCTTGAAGAGAAGAAGGTCGTGCGCAAGGTTACAGGTACATGTTTGATGAATGGGAAAAAGGTGACAGGGTATGAAATCCACATGGGCAAAAGCACAATTTTAAGGAGGGTGGGCAAGCCATTCTTGAGGATACATGAGCCAGGTAACAAGCAGTTCTGGGAGGATGGCTGGTCATTGGAAGGGGATAGAATTACAGGAACCTATGTCCATGGCATACTTGATTCTCCAGGCTTCAGGGGATATTTATTAAACAGTATTCGCCGGACAAAGGACTTAAAAGAAAGGACTGCAAGACAGGGCAGACTTGACCGTTTTCACCAGTATAATAGACTGGCAGATCACTTTGAAACCCATTGCGATGTTGACAGGATCATTGAGCAGATATGAAGGCATTTCTCATTGCAGGCACCCATAGTGGATGTGGTAAAACTACCGTGACTCTTGGAGTCATGGCTGCCTTGCTGAAAAGGGGGTTCACGGTCCAGGCATTTAAGGTAGGGCCCGATTTCATAGATACAGGTCATCATCGAAGGATCACAGGCAGGGAAGCTCATAACCTGGATGGATGGATGTTAAGCCGCCAGGCCAACCAGGAGATATTTTCTCGCTATAGCCGCAGTATGGATATATCCGTAATAGAAGGTGTGATGGGTTTATATGATGGTTTCTCTGGGAGCGATGAATCCGGTTCTACTGCACAGATGGCTAAATGGCTTAATCTTCCTGTGATCCTTGTGATTGATGCATCCTCCATGGCCAGATCAGCGGCCGCAACCGCATTAGGTTTTTTTAGGTTTGATCCAGAGCTTCCTTTTGCAGGTATCATCTTTAACATGCTAGGAAGCAAGGGTCATGAAGAGATGCTCAGAGATGCTATGTCTTCTATTATTCCTGATCTTCCGGTTTTTGGATGCCTGTCCAGAGATAATAATCTGGAGATCCCATCCCGGCACCTTGGTCTTGTCACTGACCAAGAGGTTCGCATAGGTAAGGATTTGATAGAAAAACTGGCTAACTGGATAGAGACCAGCGTTAATCTTGACCATCTTCTGGAATGTATCAAAGAGATAGAATTAGATGGGGTTTACACAGCGCCTATTTCAAGACCAAAAATTAAGATCGGTATTGCACAGGATAAGGCATTCTCCTTTTATTACCCGGAAAACCTGAGACTCCTTAAGGAGGCTGGGGCAGAGCTGATTCCCTTTTCTCCCCTCAGGGATAACCAATTACCTAAGGGGCTAAAGGGTCTTTACCTCGGCGGTGGCTACCCCGAACTTTACTGTAATGCATTGGCCAAAAATGAACATCTATTACAAGAGATCAAGGAGTTCGGACTTGGTGGTGGACCCATATACGCGGAATGTGGTGGGTTCATGTTTCTGATGAAGGAAATCCGGGATTTGTCCGGAAAAGCTTATCCCATGGTGGGAATCTTTGATATGTCAGCCATGATGGATAGTCATTTAAGGGCGCTTGGATATCGGGAGGTTGTCACCCAGAAAGGCAGTGTTCTGGGGCCGAAGGGGACAAGGGTAAGGGGCCATGAATTCCATTACTCCCACATTCAGGAATCGTGCAGGGAAGAGAGGATTTATTCCATCCTAAACCGTAAGCGCTTTTCTTATAACGAGGAGGGCTTCGTTCGAAAAGGAGTTTTAGGCTCCTATATCCACCTTCACTGGGGTTCCAACCCTGGTGTGGCAAAAAACTTTGTTGATTATTGCCGTAATTACCTGCCTACCGCCCCAGCGGGGCAGGCAGGCGGATCTTAGATTTTATGAGAAATACCAGTTTTGCATTGGAACCAGGGGAAATAGAGAAAAGGTCATTTGAAATAATTGACTCAGAGGTTCCAGAGCCACGTCCTTTTGTTGGGCAAGAGTGGCGAGTAGTGAGAAGGATGATCCACACAACCGCTGACTTTGATCTCCTCTCTCTGGTCTCTTTTCATTCAGATGCCATTGAGTCCGGTATTAACTCTTTGATTAAGGGATGTACAATTGTCGCCGATACAGAGATGTCCCGCATGGGCATCACATCCAAACGAATGGATCGTTTGGGCTGTCGGGTAGAGTGTTATATAAGTGCCTCTGAGGTAAAGGAAAAGGCGTCCAGGAATCATATTACCAGGGCCTCCGCAGCAGTCGATCATGTTGTCAAACGTCTGACAGGAAGCATCTATGTTGTCGGGAACGCCCCCACTGCATTATTGCGACTTCTGGAACTCATTAAGAAGAGTGAATGCAAACCGTCGCTTATTGTGGGAATGCCCGTGGGGTTCGTGAATGCTGCTGAATCCAAAGAGCTGCTTATCAATCAAGACATGATCCCTTTCATCACCATCAGGGGCCGGAAAGGTGGCTCAGCCCTGGCTGCTTCAGTTATTAATGAACTTGCAGAGATGTCCCTTGAAAAAAAGAATGTAAAATATGGCTAAAAAACGCCTCAGACATGGCTTTACAACAGGATCGGCAGCAGCGGCCGGATCAAAGGCAGGCATCGTTTATATTGCTACCAAAAAGAACTTGAAGGAAATAGATATTCCACTCCCTGAAGCGAGGAGACTGACAATCCCTATTGAACGTATTGAGGAGATCGGAAATGGATCAAGGGTCACGGTGATCAAGGACGCCGGAGATGATCCCGATGTGACCAACCGGGCAAAGATCCGAAGCACGGTTTATTTGTTTCCAGAGGGTAAATCAGGCAGCATCGGCATTGAAGGTGGTGAGGGTGTTGGAAGGGTCACAAGACCTGGTTTGCCTATAGGGATTGGGGAACCTGCCATCAACCCTGTCCCCAGGCAGCAAATACGAGAAGCGGTTCTGGAAGGCCTTAAGGAAACGGGCATTACAGGGTCTGTTTCTGTCACCATTGATGTAGTGAACGGTGAAAAGATCGCCAAAAAGACCCTGAACCCTCGTCTTGGTATTATTGGAGGAATATCCATCCTGGGCACCCGGGGAACAGTGATACCTTTTTCTAATGAGGCCTGGATGGATACTATTACCATGTCCATGGACGTGGCCCGGGCACATGGAATCAATATCATTGCACTTTCCACAGGGGGAAGGAGTGAAAAACTGTTAATGGCGGAGAGGCCTGATATTCCAGAGTTAGCATTCATACAGGTAGCTGACTTTTTCTCCTTTTCCTTGAAAGAGGCGGCAAAAAGAGGTTTTCATGATATCCTTTATGCCTGTTTTTTTGCAAAGCTTATAAAGATGGCCCAAGGGCACCCCTATACCCATGCAAGAAGGTCCCGGATCGATTTTCAGCTGCTTTCCCAATGGGCTCTATCCCTTAAAATGACTGAAGAAAAGGCTCATGGAATAGCCAGAGCAAACACAGCGAGAGAGGCGCTGGGGATCATCCTGAAAGATCCAAAAGGGAAAAAAATTCTCCAATCTGTCGCAAAGAGGGCCATTGAGTCGGCCAGGGGCTTTGCTGGAAGATCGCCAAATCTCACATACTATCTCTTTGATTTTAATGGAAAGCTTCTGGCAGCCACATTTGAGGACGGTAAAAAATGAAACAGGTTCATGTAGTGGGATTGGGGCTAAACCACATAGATCTTCCTTTAAGTACCTCTCAAGTCATTAAGGAGGCTGAGTTTCTTGTGGGAGGAGAGAGGCTTCTTGATGTGTTCAAGGATCACCCGGCCGAAAAGATCCCTATTAAGAGTCCCCTATCCGGCATGATAACAAGGATAAAGAAGGAAGCCCTTTCAGATAAGCAAGTAGTAGTTCTTGCAGACGGAGACCCCGGATTTTTCGGGATTGGAAAACATCTAATAGAATCCTTGGGAGCTGAAAGGGTAATTCTCTACCCCAATGTGACAACCCTACAGGTAGCGGCTGCCAGGCTAAAGATCCCATGGGACGCCATCCAAACCGTGTCCCTTCATGGAAGAGATGATCTCTGGCACCTTTTGAGAGCCCTGGTTTCAAATGATTGGGTGGCGGTCTATACAGACGAACGTTTTAATCCTGCTCGGGTGGCTGATGAATTGCTACAGAGGGGTGTGGATACATTCACTATGTGGGTTTTCGAGAATCTGGGGCAAGAGGGAGAACGAATCAGGCATTTTGAGCTTAATGAGGCAGCAAAGAAAACATTTTCTCATCTTAATTTTATACTTCTGGAACGGCATAAATCTCCAGAAATCCCTCTCCATCTTGGTCTTGAAGATAATCTTTACCTGCGCCAGAAAGGACTAATCACCAAAAGAGAGATCAGGGCAGTAGGTCTTTCTGTCCTCGAGATACAACCGAACCATACCGTCTGGGATCTTGGAGCCGGTTGCGGATCAGTGGCAATTGAGGCATCTGTTCTGGCTCATGATGGGATCGTGTTTGCAGTAGAAAGGAACCCGGCAAGGGTTGAGCTAATCCGGCAGAACATCAGAAGAACAGGAGCCTATATCGTAGAGGTAATATCCGGAGAGATGCCTGAATGCCTTGAGCGCCTTCCAGAGCCGGATAGGGTATTTATAGGTGGCGGTACTGGTAAGGATACAAGAGTTCTTGAGATAGCGACCAGACGACTGAGGCCAGGAGGAAGGTTGGCGCTTCATCTTGTGCTTATGGGATCACTGAGCCGTTCCAGGAATTATCTCATGGATTTGAGGTGGCCCGTTTCAATGAGCCAGATCCAGATTTCAAGATCCAGGAGCCTGGCAGGGGATCAGCGCCTCAAGGCCCTGAACCCGGTATATGTTTTGAGCGCCACAAAACCTAAAAAGGATTAGTTAATGGAAAAGGAAAAATGTCAGGTCTATTTTATCGGAGCAGGTCCTGGAGACCCGGAATTGATGACAATCAAGGGACAAAAATGTATAAAAAAGGCCGATCTTGTCCTCTACGCGGGGTCCCTTGTGCCCTTAGATGTGATAGCCTGTGCCAGGAAAGATGCAAGGGTGTTGGACTCCTCTTCCATGACACTTGAACAAACCCATTCCCTTATCCTTGAGACAGTAAAATCTGGTGGAATTGTTGCCCGGATTCATACTGGTGATCCATCACTTTATGGCGCAATCAAGGAGCAGATGGCGCTCCTGGATAAGGAGGGAATAGATTATAAAATTATCCCTGGTGTTACAGTGTCCTTTGCAGTTGCAGCGGCCGCAAAGATTTCTTTCACTCTACCAGAGAAGACACAGACACTAATCCTCACCCGGCTTTCAGGCAATACCCCTGTCCCGGATAGGGAGCGATTGCGGGAGCTGGCCACGCATAACGCATCCCTTGCCATTTATCTATCTGCATCTAATCCGGAAGGAATAGTTAAAGAACTTTTAGCTGGCGGCTATCCCTCTGATACACCGGTTGTGGTGGGATATAAGGTTGGATGGCCAGATGAGGTTATTATTCCCACAACTATCTCTGATCTTTCTGAAGTTGTCAGAGGGGTGGGAATTCGTAGACAGGCCATTTTTTTGATCCTTCCCGGGCAAAAGGATGAGCCAACCTTTTCCAGGCTTTACAGCCAGAAATTTACCCATTCCTATAGGTCAGCCACCAACACACGAAGGCACGAAGGGTATTAAGCAATCAATGAAAAATTATCAATTATCAATTTTAAATTTTAAATTGCTAATTTTCAAATGAAAGAAACAGCCATATATGCCCTGACAAATCAAGGCGCTCGTCTTGGTAGACACTTAGCAGATCAACTACAAAGCGAACTCTTTTTGCCTGCACATCTTTCAAAATCTTTTGGAGGCATCCCCTTTGACAGCCTCATGGATGTAATAGCTAATCAATTTTCACACTATCCCAGACAAATCTTCATAGCTGCCACTGGGATCGTTGTCCGGGCTATTGCTCCCCATTTAACATCCAAGGATCAGGATCCGGCTGTTGTAGTTCTTGATCAGCAGGGTGACTTTGTAATCAGCCTTCTTTCAGGGCACCTGGGAGGTGCCAATGAACTGGCAAGGGAGGTAGCTGGACTAACCGGTGGTAAGGCCGTTATCACAACAGGCACTGATACGGCCGGAGTCCTCTCTATAGATATTCTGGCCCAGAAAAGGAACATGTCTATAGCAAACATAGAGGCAGTAAAATGGATTAATGGGGCAATTCTGGCAGGCGATCCCATACAGATTTTTGACCCCGAGGATAGATTGGGGCTAAAAACTCAGGATGTGGATAACCTTACTATTGAATGGGTAGAAAAAGAGGAAAACTGGTCAATGGGATATCCTGGGGTATGGGTGACATGGGGGAGGAAAAAACCTGGGCTAAAAGAGCTTGTTCTTCATCCCAGGTGCCTGATCGCAGGAATCGGCTGTAATCGGGGCACACCCTTTCAGGAAATTATTGGTTTTATTACCGACACGTTCAACAGAAACTCCCTTTCCCTGAAAAGCCTAAAGTGCCTCACAACTATTGAGGCCAAAAAGCATGAGAAAGGCCTTCTTGATGCGGCCAGGGAGTTTGGCGCGCCATTGATTACGTTTAGCGCCTCAGATCTTGATTCCATTGAGGTTCCCAATCCGTCAGGCACAGTAAAAAAATACATAGGAGTTTCAAGCGTATGCGAGGCAACAGCCCTGCTCAAAGCCGGGACAGACAGACTTCTCGTCCCCAAGACAAAGAACAGAAATGTAACGGTGGCAATAGCCCTGGAAAGCTGACAATCGTCAGTCTCGGTCCTGGAAATTCAGATTATCTCACTCCCAGGGCCAGAAATGCTCTGATGAAGGCAGAAGTTATAGTGGGTTATAGAACCTATATGGAGCTCATCGAACCTGTTCTTTTGAAAGGAAAGGAAACGATCTCCACTGGGATGACGCAAGAGATCCAGCGAAGCCAGTTTGCAATAGATATGGCAATTGATGGGAAGGATACAGCCATTATTAGCAGTGGTGATGCAGGTATTTATGGAATGGCCGGGCTGGTCCTGGAAATATTGTCCAAAAGAAAGACCCTTGATAAAATCGACCTTGAGATAATTCCCGGCATACCTGCGCTGGCAGCAGCTAGCGCCTTACTTGGGGCACCTTTAATGCACGATTTCGCCGTTATCAGTCTGAGCGACCTCATGACACCGTGGGAGGTAATACAATCCAGAGTGAAAGCTACTGCCAGGGCCGATTTTGTCCTGGTAATCTACAATCCTAAATCTCAAAAGAGGAACTGGCAACTGGGCCGGATAAGAGACCTGATTCTGAAATATCGCAGTAAGTATACCCCTGTGGGTATTGTAAGAAATGCCATGAGGGAAGGACAATCAATCCATATAACCACACTGGACAATTTGGATGAATCCTTAGTGGATATGCTTTCTATAGTTATTATAGGCAATTCTCGGACAAAGATAGTAGGGGGAAAGATTGTCACTCCCAGGGGTTACATGGAAAAATATAAACGTGAAGGGAAAGTCTCTAATGAAAAAGGGAACTCTATATGGAATAGGTGTAGGGCCGGGAGATCCGGATCTCATTACGGTAAAGGCAGTGCGGGTTCTTAATAATGTAGCAGTCATATTTTCAGCTACATCAACAAAGAACGCCTATTCCCTGGCAGCGGATATCGTGTCCTCCCATCTGAAAAAAGAAACACCTATTGTCCTCCTGGGTTTCCCCATGACCTATAACAAGGATAAGCTATCCATTGCCTGGGAGGAAAACGCAAGAAAGGTTATAGATTCCGTCACAAAAGGACTGGATGTGGCCTGCATAACACTGGGCGACCCCATGACCTACAGCACCTTTGGATATCTAATGAGGACAATAAAGGAGAAAGATCCTGATATTCGCATCAAGATCATTCCAGGAATAACCTCTTATCAGGCCGCATCCGCATCCGTTGGCCAGGTGTTGGTCGAGGGAGATGAATCTCTAACCATTGTTTCAGGTGCACCTGGAGCCAAAAAACTAAAAGACATCATCGATCATTCGGACAATATTATTATGGTTAAGGTATACCACCATTACAAGGAAATCATACGCACCCTGGACGAGTTGAACCTTACCTCAAAAGCTATCCTCGTATCACACTCCGGTCTGGATGGGGAGGAAATCGTCCATGACCTTAAAAAGAATACAGATAAAATTCCGCCATATCTATCAATTCTTCTAATAAGAAAGAAAGATTAATGGTTCGAGTCCCATAGATGACCAAGACACGCATATTTGAGCTTTTGGATATTAACAAAATCTTATAATATCCAAAGAACGCCTTATCCTATCGAGAAAAAATTCCCTTATTTCTTCATAAAAACCGAGTCCTTTATAAAACCGTTCCCCTTGATACTCAACGGTCAAACATTCCACGGTAAATCCGATTTCTTCTAAACGCCTTTTATAGCTGGCCTGTTCCCCCAAAAGGTCCTGTTCAACATGAAGTCCTGTAACATACATAAACGGTATAATGCGGGATCTTAACTTGATTTTGCCTGAATGAGGGGAAGAGAAATTCCCTTGAATTCTTCTAAATACACCTTCGCTGTCAGGGATCCCTTCAACCGAACAAAAAGAAACGTTGCTAAATCTCCTGGAGAGGAGGTGATCAAGCCCCAAGTAAACAATATTTGCAGAATCGTTAGACAGTGGTATGCCGTGTGCAACGAGTAAGTTTATCCCTCCTTCAGGAGAGATAAAATCTTTTGAGATAACATCCAGTACCTGTTCTACAAAATGCCATCGGTGTAAGAGACTTTCTCCTACCAGAACCTTGAGAGAGGGAAAGGCCTGGCACGTATCTGTAAGGATATCATATTCAGTTCCCGGAAAGATCAGAAGCGGCTGAACAACAACCTTGGTAAAACCTCGCTCTTCAAGGGATGCAAGGGTTTGCAAGATGCCTGCCTTACCTGTTTTTTCCCGGATTATCTCCGAGGTATATGCCCATGAAACCTCGTAATCTTTGAATTCACTATGCACTAAACTGTCGAGTAGTTGATATACAGCCTTGCCTCTTTGCGTGGTACCGAAGGCAGTAAGAACAATAGCCGGAATCTCTTTAAGCTTTTTCCGTTGTCTAAACCTTTTGATGTGCATAACAATCTCCTATATCATGTTTTTGGTTCTTCCTAATATTTTATGGCAGAAAAATTACTCCCTATAACTATCTTATCTTGCCCTCATCTAATTTACACATCTTCTGGGTTGTTTCATTTAGAAAATCTTTATCGTATGATACTCCCACAAAGGATAGATCCAGGTCGTTCAAGACTTGGATGATTTTTTTGGTGACGTCTTCATCAGGCCCTGTGGTGGGTTCATCCAATAGTAGGGCTTTAGGTCTCATTGCCAATACGGTTGCCAGCGAAACCAACCTTTTTCTCCACCGGAGAGATTATATGTCACCCGGTTTTCAAAACCTTTCAATCCGAGAATCTCCAGGGTATGTTCAACAATTTCATGGACTTCATCGTGGGATTTGCCCAGATTGAGGGGACCGAAAGCTATATCTTCGGCTACGGTGGGAGAGAAGAGCTGGTCATCTGCATCCTGGAAAAGGAGTCCAATCTTTTTGCGCATTTCTCGAAAATCGATCTCCATAGTCCTTGTTTTTCCAAAGGCCGTGACACTGCCCCGCATAGGCTTGAGAAGCCCTATCATGATGTGAAAGAGTGTGGTCTTCCCGCTTCCGTTTGGCCCTATAAGGCCAATCCTGTCCCCTTTTTGCCTGAACTCAAAACCAAACTGATCAAAGAGCATGGATCTCCCTATATAGGCGAAGCTTATTCCCTCAAGTTTTATAATAATTTTGTTGGTATCCATTGTATTACCACCAGCCCGGCGATGAATAACAAGGAAATAATCCCAAAAAGCCAATCCGATGCATGAAATTCATAGGGTTCAAGGATATAGAACTTTCCCTTGAATCCACGGCAGAGCATAGCGTTATAAACTCGCCTTGATCGTTCATAGCTTTTAAGGATAAGCATCCCTATGAGATAGGCAAAGCTCTTATAGGTGTGCAGATTGTTCCTGGGTATAAAACAACGAACCTTCATGGCATTGGTTAGCCTGACATATTCAAGATTTATGACGTGTATGTATCTATAAGAGAAGAAAAATATATGGACAAGCTTGTCCGGCACATACAGGTAATGCAGGGCGTGTACCAGCTTAAATACCGAGCACGTGGAAAGAAGCGCTATGCAGGCTATGACAATGGTGTTCGATTTTATGGTAATCAACGCGGCATAGTTAACACCCTCCTTGGAGACCTCAAGCCCGAATAAGGTAAAGAGGGTTTTGCCCGGTGTGGTGAATGGGAGAAATAACCATAATACCAGTATGAATCCATTTACCATAATCAAGCGCCAGAACACCTTCTTCAGGGGCAGTCTGGCTGCGACCAGGATCGCCAGGGCCGAAACTGCGGACACAAAAAGGATGGTCAATTCATAGGTAAGGGCCACCACAAGGGAAAACAGGGCCGCTGTGATGATTTTTAC
>QMLT01000008.1 GCA_003646875.1 Deltaproteobacteria bacterium | reverse complement strand
GGATTTGTTGTTAAGATCGTACTGGGCCATAAAGGAATAGATTTTCCAAGAAATTATGGTTTTCTTTTTTGCTTACATTTATTTTTATTGGAATTTCGTAACTTATCAATAAGTTGGGGCAGCAGTTTAAAAAATGCGACATATCATTTAAAGGAGCATGGGTATGTCTTTTTTTGCTACATGCCCTTAATAGGCGGCCTCAGCGTGCCCCCATAAATCGGGACACGCGCGCAACATGGATTTGACTATTATGCTATATGTCGGTTGGTGTCCTGATTTATGGGGTGTCTTAAGCATTACTTATAGGGCATGAGAGAAAAAAAGACATACCCATGCTCCCTGGCTTTATGCAGGCCTTGTTGCGCCTTATTCAGTGACAGATAACCCAACTTATTGAGAAGAAGTTACATATTCTGCTGAGATTAACAGTGAAGGTCTAACGGTTTTGGAGGTTAAATTATGGAGAAACTGATAGTAATAGGCGGAGTTGCCGCCGGGCTATCTGCTGCGAGTGCCGCCAAGCGGCTCAAGAAGGAGAATATGAGCCCTGTGGTCTTCGAAAAATCAGGATATATATCTTATGGGGCATGCTCTGAGCCATACTTCGTGTCAGGACTTGTTCCTCAACCAGAGGATCTCATTGAAATTACTCCAGAGGAGTTTGAACAGAAACGTTCTATCCCTATACACAGGATGCACGAGGTAGTTGAGATAGACTATAAAAATGGATATGTCACTGTTGATGATCTGATTAACCACAGGAGTTTCAAAGAGTCGTTCGATTACCTCATGATCGCCACAGGTGCTACTGGTAAGACTGCGGGCGTTGCTGGAGAAAAACTGAAGGGCGTGCATACCTTACGCACCGTGGAGGACGCTATTGCTATCCAGAATAGCGCGCGAGATGCAGAGAATGTAGTAATCTGTGGTGGAGGATATATCGGCCTTGAGATGGCAGAGGCCTTCGTGACCATGGGAAAGCATGTCACCATACTGAAGAAGACGTCTCAGATGCTATTGAACTTTGATCCGGAGATGTCTGCCCTGGTTGAGGAAGAGGTGAGATCAAAGAGTGTAACTATCGTTACTGGTGTGGACATCCTTTCCTTCGAGGGTTCCGGTAAAGTGGAGAAGGCAGTTACCAACAAGGGGGATGTGAAAGCTGAGACGGTACTCATTGCAAAGGGGGCTGTCCCAAACGTTGGCCTCGCTAAGCAAATAGGTGTGGAGATAGGTATAACCGGTGCGATTGCTGTGAACAAGCGCCAGGAAACAAATTTAGATCGTGTTTACTCAGGGGGAGATTGTGCTGAGGCATATCACATAGTGCGTGGGAAACCAGCGTATATACCACTTGGAACAACAGCTAACAAGGCAGGAAGAGTGGCCGGTGAGAATATTGGAGGGATGAATACAGAATTCCCAGGCATTGTTGGTACCGCTGTATCAAAGATATTTGACCTGGAGGTCGCACGGACTGGACTCAGCTTAAAGGAGGCCATTGGTGATGGATTTGATGCCTATGCAACTACCATCCGCCACAGGTCTCGTTCTAAGCATTATCCCGGAGGTTATCCAATCACCGTTCACCTTATCACGGAGAGAGATACCCGCAGATTACTTGGTGCTCAGATGATAGGCAGGGAAGGAGTTGCCCACAGAATAGATGTTATGGCTGCGGTCTTACATGCGGGTATGACGGCAGAGGATGTATATCATCTGGATTTGGGGTATGCACCACCCTTTGCCCCGGCATGGGATCCTATCCTGATTGCTGCAAACAAGGCCAGAAAAACTTAAGCCAGTGCTCACTCAAAAAAAGTGTGGGGGATTGTTAAAAGGACTGAAGATATCCTAAATAGAATAAAAAATTTAGAGCAAAAGCAAGCTATAGTAGAAAGACCAACTAATCATTTGTGGGTTGAATATTTTACGTTCGTAATTAAATTGTAGTTATAAAGGAATCAAGAAAGGAGGCGATTTACATGCCAAGAGGAGATGGCACAGGACCAGCAGGAAGAGGCCCGGGGACTGGAAGGGGCCTTGGACGAGGCGGAGGTCGTGGCAGGATGAGTGGCGGTAGCGGACTCGGAACCGGTGGAGAATGTGTATGCCCTAATTGTGGCTATAGAACTACTCACCAAACAGGTTCCCCCTGCTACGAACTTAAGTGCCCTAAATGTGGGGCGCCAATGACACGATAAGTAACCTATATAGAAACAACCTGGCCACTTCGTTTCTTCAATAAGAAATGGCCAGGTTAGAGGAGAACCAAGCAATGGCCAATGTGGTACTTGAGTTTTCACATGAAGAGGCTATGAGGATAGAGGCGATACTCATGGACAATGATGCCGAAGATGCATTGCGTTTCTTAAAGGAAGTAATTAAACCGAAGATAAGGTCAAAACGCTCCAATGAGCTGGATATGGGTAAATCTACGGGTATTATGACCTGAAGGATAAAAAGTCAAAAGGCATTGTCAATCCCGATAGATCGGGATTGCAAAAAACAATGGTTCGACAAGCTCACCATCCTGAGCAAAGTCGAGGGGTTGATATTTAATACAACGTTAATGTATTTCATTCTAAAGGCCAAGGGAAGCTGAAAAAAAGGATTTATGGAAAATCGGCAATCGAGTCGGCCTTCTTTCGACCGCTTAGAACAGGCCTTGAGTAGCATTCTTGGCGCTGTCAAGAGTACCAGTAAACTATCTCAGGTTCTTGCGTATGCCGCTGTAAATGGCACTGTTTCTTACCAGGAAACAAGAGAGATTATCAAGGATGATCCAGAGGATGTGCTTCTTCTGGCAGATAAGTGGAGATTACTTTTGCCAGTGAGGACAACTAAGAGCGCTGGGTGGGAAGATCGAGTATTAATGCTTAGGGATGGAGAGAAATATGAGATTCCAAATCTGATAAGATATTTAGTAAAAGATGCCCTTGATACAGGAATATGGGATCCTGAAAAGACTATAAATGAGCTATTTAAGGAATTTGAAGATCCAGACCGGGAAAAAGTTCCTGGATTAGTAAGGAGCATTTTCGAAAAGGCGACTGATTATAAAATTACCGGCAATCAAATAAAGAAGATATGTATTCAGTCTGGTCTCAGCAATAGAGTTGATGGGCTGATAGCAGAGCTTAAGGCGGCGGGTATTATAAGCCCCAGGTTGGGCTCTATTCCAGATGTACTTGGTGCACAATCACCTATCTATGAGCTAAACCCGTCTGTAATAATTTAATGCGCCTTAGGCGCATTAAGGAAGGGCATGTGTGTCTGTGACCTGACTTTTTTGCTAATAGACAAAAGAGCTGGTTTGATCAACAAAAAAATGCTTAATGGGAGGTTTCAAGAAAGTGGATAGAGCTATGGATGCCATTCATAGCAGCTTATGAATGTATTCTATCAATTTAATTCTGAAAAATGATTGGAGAAAAATGGAAACGGATAACTCTTTTAAAGATTGTGTCATCGTCTCGTGTGGGACCTTAAGCCCGGAGATAAACTACCTGAAAAAGGAAGGATTCTTAGATGCAAAAAAGGTCTTGTTCACTACTCCTGGGCTTCATGAGATTCCGAAGGAATTAGAAACACAACTAATAGATAGAATTAAAAAGGCACGGGAATACTCAAATAAGATTATCGTTGTGTATGGGGGTAAATTCTGTTATGTCAACTCTGTTGATCTTTTCAGGACAATAGATACCATCATTAAGGAACAGGGTGAAGGAATTGTAAGGGTCCAGGCATCTCATTGTGTTGATATGCTGGCCGGTAAAAATGAAAGAGAAGAGATAAGCAGGGGGGAGAAGGTCTGGTGGATGACACCAGGGTGGATATTATTTAGAAAGCATGTATTTAAGGACTGGGATAAAGGGCTGGCAAACGAAAACTTTCCAAAGCATACTGGAGGGGCGATTGTCCTTGATGGGATAGGTTTCTTTGATCACTATATAGAGGAGCATACAGAGGAAATCCTTGAATACTCTGACTGGATGGCTATCCCGATTATTCCTCACGAGATTACCCTCGACAGATTCAAGAAAAAATTACTTGATCAGCTTCACAAATTACAAGAGGGTGATACACAGTAATCATCTGATTTGATCTGTTTTCACAAAAAGACTATCAAGGTCGCAACCTGTATGCAATTTTTTCCCTCAAGCGAACTTATCTCAAATCGCCTAAGGTAATACATACAATGCATTTTTTTAGGTAATTTTTTGATCAATTACTATTAATATACCGCTTGCCCGGGTCTAACTGATGATGGTTTCCTTTATTCCAATAGATTTAGCTGCTGATTTTACTGACATGTCGGAATTAAACGTCAAACGATTCGAGATCTTAGCTTACATAGAAACATAATTCAAATGATTATGAAAATGGATGAAAAAAGGCTATCTGAACCTACTCGGCTTGAAGCTGAGACTGAGATCAAATTGAAAGGCGCTACGATCTGTCCTGGTATCGGCATTGGACAGGTGCGGATTCTCGATCGGGAATTCATTGTTCCAAGAAACGAGATACTTGAAAGTCAAGTGCAATCAGAACAACAACGTTATAGCGAAGCGGTAAAGACAGTCAGCGATCATCTCCACGAACACATTGAAGAGACCCATACCGGTTCATCTCTAAGTTCCTCACTCATATTGAAAACCCACGAAGCAATGTTGACAGATGAGCAGTTTCATAAGGCGGTGATTTCCAGAATTTCAACCGAATACAAGAATGCAGCGTGGGCCCTTGAGGTGGAGGGCGAGCAGATCGTCGCAGGGTTAGAGGCAAGCAGAAGTCCATATCTCATGTCCCGTGCAGAAGACATTCGCGATTTAGTTGCAAGCATTGTAGATGCCCTCTCCCCAACTCCTAAGACATACAAAAAAGCTTTACGGCAGGATGGGGAACTGAAAGTGTGTATCAGCGACAATCTTTTCCCATCTTCAGTAATGGAGGCCCGGCGTTTCCATTCCGTTGCATTTGCCACTGAGAGCGCTGCACTCTCATCCCATGCAGCGATACTTCTCAAAGGTTTTGGAATCCCGGCCGTAGGTGGTCTGAGAGGCCTCAGAGAGTCTGCTGCAAATGGAGATCAGATAATTGTTGACGCAGTCAACGGCGTCGTTATCATCCGACCGGAACCCGAAACCGTTCAACGATATATTACCTTGAAACAGGAGCTGGAGGTCCCTGAAAAATTGCCTCCTTCACCTCCGATTAGTTCCCGTACAAAAGATGGCTTTGATATTCATTTGATGGCGAATATCAATAATCCAGATCAAATCCAACTCGTGCTCCGCAATCGGCTTGAAGGGGTTGGACTATTTCGCACAGAGTTTTTTGTCTTGGAGACGGAAAGCTTTCCAACAGAGCAGGAACAATTTGACATCTATCATCAGGTGTTCACTGCGGCTGGCGGGAGACGGGTGGTGGTCCGTACATTTGATATCGGTGGGGATAAACAGATTCCTGATCTTCATTACTGCACCGGGCAAAATCCCGCCCTGGGGGTTCGGGGGGTGCGCAGGCACCTCTTGCGGCGCCCTGATGAACTTCAGACTCAATTGCGTGCCATTCTTCTTGCCGCTGTTGGATTCCCGGTCGGCATATTATTTCCGATGATTACCACAGTGGATGACATAAGAGAGATAAAGCGCCTCCTGGAAAGTGTTAAAGAGGAGCTGCGTGCAGAAGATAGGCCGTTTTCTGAAGAGATTCAAATCGGTGCTATGATTGAAATACCTGCTGCAGCGATAAGTGTCGGCGATATATTAGCGGAGGTAGATTTTGTCAACGTTGGGACAAACGATCTGCTCCAGTACTTCGTGGCAGCTGATCGAGATAACGATGTTGTTCTCAGATACGAGAACTTTGAAAACAAGGCATTTCTCTGGTTGCTGGGATTCATCATAGAGCGGGCCGCTGAATTGGGCAAGGAAGAGAACGTGACAATATGCGGTGAGGTCGCTTCACATCCGGAACTTGTCCCTCTTTTACTCAGGCTGGGCTTCAGGTCTCTTAGCATCACGCCAACCTCTGCTCAACCAGTCCGTAATGCCATAGAAAACACAGATTTATGTGTTTCATCGATTAAGCCTACCGTTAACTAATATGTACTTGAAACAGATTTAAATATGCAGTGCCGTTATCATCCCGATAGGGAAGCCAGGGTAATATGCCAGAAGATGGGAGTAGGATACTGTCAGGAATGTCTGGATAATTGTGAGGCCTGCACAGATCCCTGCGTGTATTGTAAATTTAGGTCGTCATGTATGATATGGGAGCTGTGTAAAAAGAGTGAGAAACGCTACCGTCTGGAGAAAGCAGCTACTGGTGAAAAGAAAGAGTAGTGTAAAATTGAGAAAAAACAGCTGATATCGATCGAATTATAAGAGAGCTGAATAAAAACAGAGTATCAATAAAATACCCCGCCGCAAGCAGACGGGGTAACTTCAGAGGCATTGAGCCTCCCGCAAGGCGCAATCCCAAAGTGATTTAAGAACTACAATTCCAGCCAGGAGTCGGAATAAAGCGCTTTTTTAAGAAGAATACGCGCTGTTTTTACATAATCCTGCAGCTCTTTTGAGATAGAGGACATATCAATAGGCTCTTCATCCATTACCTTACCAATAATCTCCACTATATCTGATCGCCTTCCCCTTGCTATGTCTACCAAGTCTTTATCATAGGCATCAGCAATAGCAGAGTATAAACCATTCTTCTCTAACATAACCATATACGTACGATTTATTATAGGTCTCAGGTGATTAGGAGACCCATTGGAGACATTGGACAGCCCGCAGGTAGATCTCAGCCCTTCTCCCAGATCTTGAACCATTGGCATAAACTGAAGCAAAGAATAAACCTGATCTTGTTGAACATTAACGGGGGTAACAATTCCGTCTATAAAGATATCCTCATTGGCAATGCCTGCCTCATTGGCTGCATATACTAACTCTACTGCCAATTCAGCCCTCTCATGCTCGTCTCTGGGCATACCATGAGGCCCCCATAGAAGCGCGATCATGCGCGCATTATATTTTGCACAGATAGGAAGCATCTTTTCATATCGTGCAGGTCTACACATGATGGAGTTAATAAGAGGTCTCCCGTTGCATACAGCCAGCCCGGCCTCTATGGCCTCAATATTTGATGTATCAAGGGCTAACGGTACATCGTCAACTACCTCCTGAACAGTCTTTACAACCCACTCCATCAATTCAGGGCCTCCCTTCCTGGCGGGGCCCAAATTGATATCAATAAAGTCCATGCCCAGTTCCTTCTGTTTTTTGGCCTCCTCCTGGATTGGAACGGGATTTCTCTCTTTAAAGGCGCGGCCTATTTTTGTAGAGATAACATTCAAACTTTCTCCAATTAATAGCATTTCCCTATCTCCTTTTTTAATTTAAACAGTGAAGTCCTTGAGGAACTTTGTGATCTGAGAAGCCTCTCTTGGTCCAACAAGCACCTCGGATCCTTTAACCTCCTCTTCCAGATCACCACTTATAGCAGCAGCATAACCAGGTATGATAAGTTTTTTATGATTAACCTTATCCAGTATCCCGCATTTGTTGACAAACATACCAACTGCATCACCGACAAAGCTGCCAGCAGCCCAGGCCGTCATAACTGAAAGGCCTTCTGTATCCATTATCAAAAGCCAGGTTGGAACCCTGCTTGCATCTATCTCAGCGCTTACAATAAAGTATGTAAGGGCGAAATTAGTTGTAATAACAACAGGCGAATTTTCATCAGGCCCATTGATGTCATAAATGCCCTCATCTACCATCATTGGCCTCTGTGGATCCGTATAGATATTTAATCTCTCTACCAGAAGGGAAAAGAGGCTCTCGCCGATAAAATCAGACAGTATAATAATGCCTGCATACTTGGCTATAAACATAGCTGCAATAACGGTTTCCTTGTCAAGGTTGTCCGCCATCTCACAGGGGAATGTAATGGTTGGAAAACCGAGGGACCTGTTCTTTTTCATAATAGCCTCACGGCGCAGCCAGACCTGGTCCTCAAAGGCCCTTCTAACCGTCCTCGAATTAGAATCCAGGATGAGATCCTTCAGCCCTATACCGGTCAATTTACCTGTTAGCTCCATAAGACCGTCCATATCATCCGCCTTGATAGCTAATGGAAGTCCGGTTTCCTTGGCAAGCGCCCCCATATCATCTGCATTGTCCTTTGTGGCTGCATATATTACCGGTTTTCTGTCGGCGCAAGAATCTATTCCTGCCTTCATTACCCCAACATCTTCACTCATCAAGACCAGACAAAACTCGCTCTCATCAACCACCTTTTTAGCCAGCGCCGCAAACTTTCCCGCATCGCCGTTAATATCCTTTATAGCGACTAACTCCGGTCTCAGGTTAAAACCAACCCTTTCAAACTGAAAGGTGTCCCATATCTTCAACTTTTCTGACAATGTTCCTTCATCCATGTCACTGGTTACCAGCACTCCAATTCCAGGTGGATTGACAAATGTTTTCTCATGCCTGAAAAGCACGGTTTCTCCACCGATTTTAAAGGATCTATCGCCTGCGCCAATCTGCATCGGCCTCACTGGCGGCGCAGATGCCTCGGCAAGCTGCTCCTTTGCCTCATCGCTCACATAGGGGCAACTGTCTAACTCCGCCTTACCTGATGCAAGGGCCATCGCAAAGGCCAGGCATGTGGGGTGCCCGCATTCCTTGCAATTGGTCTTTGGCAGCATCTTAAAAATTTGAATTCCTGTTAAACCCATGGTCTTCTCCTTTTTGGTATTATTATTTCAATTTACTAAATTAATTATGCTCAAGTATTATGATAATTGTCGTTAAACTGATTTTTACCTCTAAGAATATCTAATCCCCGCATATAACATCCTAACACAATTTTCTTGAGAAGATAGGATAGCTAAACCTCAAGGATCCCCTCCATTTCAAGCGCAGGATGCTTTTTCTCTTGAAGGAAAGGCAGGATCTCCTCTTCTGTTGTGCCTACGGTTTCATCTGCCACCCTGTCTAATAAATCTGGGACACCAAGTTCTTCTGCTCTTTTAACAAATCTCTCCTTGATTTCCTCCTTAAGGTGCTTGGGCATCCATACCATCCGCAAGAGCCCACCTTCGTACCTGAGGAACTTTCTCTGGGTTATATTGTATTTCCCATGGCCTACAAAGCCCGGGGTTGAAACCCCACCCCCTACTGTGCCGGCAAGCGTGCTAAACTTCATGCCACATGGCGTCATCCCAGTGAAGTCCCTGTCAACGGTCATGATTCCATTGCATGTGGGAAGAACGGCAGCGATGGCCTCGCAACATCCACAGGTTGTCATTGGATCATGGACAATACTGTATAGATTGTAATGGTCTATATTGCCCCTTGATGCCTTAGCTACAAATTCATTTACCCCCTTCCACTGACCAAGTTTTTCATCAAGCAATTCCCCCTTGGCTATTGGCTGGTTAGGGCCTGTTGGATTAATTTCGTATGAAGCCTTGCAGTCCATCCAATTGTATGCACCGCAAAGGCCAGTCCTCTCAGGGCTAATTGTGCAGACATGGTTAGGCGCAAAGGACTGGCATAGGGTGCAGGAATAAAATATATCAGTAGTCTCATCTGTCATCCCCTCTATCCTGGCATCCCTTGCTGCGTATACCTCTCTTGCTGTCCTGGTTAGCTCATCCACATCCTTTTTTTCTGTGTAAAGTGTGACCTGCAGTTTATCAAATATCCTTCCGAAGTCCTGATGAAGTTTTGCATGAAGAATGGTGCCAATATCCTTCAATGTAAATCCCTTTTCTACTGCTCCATCACCGACCCTTATCCAGGTTATATCCCTCTGTCCAATATGCATTATACCCTGTGCATAGTTAATCAGGTGGTGAATCTGACGCTCAAGTATAGGCTCGAAGTCCTCTTCCATCTCCCTGCCTGCCACTTGAACAAAGATACCCAGAGGCAGTACATCCCCCTTCTTAACATCGCCTACATCAGGGCCTTTAACAATGATCTTTCCGTCATCAATAGCGTTCATATCAGCAATTCGCACTAATTCAGTGGCCTGGGAAACACTTCCGCCCAGCTCCAGATAAACATCGCCTTTTCTTACCCGCTCACCCTCAAAGGCAGGGCCGTAGGTAACGGGGATATCAATCTCTGTGACGGATACCTTCAGTCCCCGAACCTCGATAGATTTAGCGGGAATCTGGTCGTGTGGCACCTCTGACACAATATGCTCATAGGTGCACACACCCCAGGGCAGCACCTCAGGTATGTCCGTATCTGCAATAGTCGGGAAACCCCAGTTTATAGCGCCCGCTGCATTGGCAGCCCATTCCGCATTGACATCGCCTAATGCATTTATGAAGGCAAAAATTCGGTTTTTTTGATAGGCTAACATCCTCTTGTAATCTCCTGGCTGTATGCCACCAAAGGAGAGCCCTGCCCTGTTTGCAAATCCAAGGGCATATACCGCTGCTGAGATATCAGGGCCAAAGGGCACAATACGGGTACCCCAGCCAATCTGGACACCTGCCTCAATCAATTGTTCAGCAACACAGGTTCCATTCTGATTCGCAGCCAAAAATATGTAGAGATTTTTCTTCTGATACTCCTCGACTATATTTTTTGCTATTTCAGGGGTCGGAGCGGCCCCAACAATAGCTGCGAAACCAGGGGCAGTGCCATCCACAAACTCAACCCCCCTCTTTCTCATAATCACGTCATCGGCTGCGCCAAGCCAGAGCTTATTATTGTCGATGTCCGGATCCTCGACCATAGGTTGATAGAAATCAGGCTCTTCCACATAGCGAATGGCCTCGACTATCTCTTCAGCAAAAAGAGCGGCCATACCAGCATCCAGCAGAGGACCTAAGTATGGAACATGGCAGTCCTTTTTAACATGAGGCGGGAGCAAGGCCCTGCAACGTTTCATAATAGGCTCTGCATCGCCCAGGGTCTCAATCTTTTCTCCCAGTATAGAATATATAATAGGAAGATAGTAGGCCGTGTTCGGAAATCCTATCTCCTGCTTAGGGCCATATTTATCTATGGCCTCCTTTAATTTCCCCTCTGCCTTGGAAACTATATTATAGCCACCCTGTATGGCAGCAAATGCTACTAATTTTGACATATCTCTCTCCTCCTTATTCTTAAGGTATTCTTCAATTCAATTTGATGATATCCTTTAAGCTGCCTCTAACTCACGCCTTGCAGCCATATCAAAGAGCACCCTTTCTCTTGCCTTGTCAATTTTAAGGGCATGCCTTTTTTTATCAATATGTGCAATCATCTTCTGAGCATGTTTTATTGGATCTGGCTCAAAATCCCACATCCCGCCATACATCTCTTCAAATTCCCTAAAGAGATAATCCTGAAAAACAGGCGCACCGGTTGTGGGAAAGGTTACACCGAACACAGTATATACACCAGAGGCCACAAAGTAGTGTCCAATGCTGATCGCCTTTTCGCTCATCCACTCAGGGGCAGATCCGGCTACAGGAACGTCGCTTATGTCATCTCCCAGTCCTCCTTCCTTAACCACCTCGGTTGCTGCCATCAAAATTCTACTGTTGTCAACACAGGAACCCATATGGAGTACTGGAGGAATTCCCACAGTCTCACATACCTCTGCCAGCCCTGGGCCGCAAAATACCTTGGCCGACTCTGGCGTTAAAAGACCTGCCATACCTGCCGCAATGGCATTGCACCCTGTGGTGAGCACTATTACATCGTTCTTGATCAACTCCTTTAACACTGTAATATGATCACTATTGTGAATGGTTCTTGCATTATTACAGCCAACCACTCCGGCGATACCTCGTATCCTCCCATTGATAATATTCTGATTGAGAGGCGCATAAGAACCCCTGAATGTGCCTCCAAGGTGATAGTTGACTGCCTCGTAGGAAAATCCAGCAATGAGGTCGGATTTTTCATCCGGAATCATTACCCCAGTCTTTCTGTTAGGAAAATTCTCAATTGCGGTTTTGACAATCTCTTTGGCTGTCTTCATAGCGTCTTCTTCATGGAATTCCATATGGATAACGTTTTCCTCTTCCATCTTGGCAATCGGCATGGTTGTAATCAATTTGGTATGAAAACAGGCGGCTACATTGGCCACATTCTCCATGATACACTGGATATCAACCACCATGGCCTCAACTGCTCCGGTAATAATGGCAAGTTCCTGCATCAGGAAGTTCCCGGCTAAGGGGACACCCTGTCTCTGGATTATCTCATTTCCCGTACAGCAAATACCGGAGAGCTGGATGCCATTTGCGCCTACCTTCTTGGCCAGCTCCTGCATCTCTGGCAGCTCCGCTGCCACCACAATCATCTCGGAGAGAAGCGGTTCATGACCGTGGATCACAAGATTTACCATATCCTTTTTAAGCACACCTAAGTTGGCCTGACTCTTTATGGGATAGGGTGTGCCAAACAGGATGTCCTGAAGGTCAGTGGCTATCATGGAGCCGCCCCACCCATCGGCAATAGCAGCCCTGGAGCCTTGGAACATGAGGTTTTTGTAGTCCTGATCAACACCAATATGGGTCCTGTGCATGATCTCGACTATTTCTCTGTCAATACCACGAGGGAAAACCCCAATTTTCCTCCACTGCTCAACCCTTTTATCCGGCGCCCTTCGGGCAGTCAGGAGTTCACCTTCCTGCTGACCAAATTGTTCTAAGGCTTTTTCTCCAACCTCAACAGCGATATCATCTATTTTGCGTGGTTTTTCTTTATCCCCTTTTCCCGTAGTCAATGCCACGCCAAAATCAGGGGCAATTTCTAATAACTTCTTGGTATCTTTGATGACATAATCCTTTGTCTCTTTTTTAGCAGCAGCTAAAAATGTCTCTGCCACACCCCTGCCATGATCTGAATGGGCGGCCGCGCCCCCAGCTATCATTCGGATAAAATTCCTGGCTGCTATTGTATTTGCCGTGGCGCCACACAGACCTCTTCTCTCATCTTTTCCTTCAATCCCACCTTTGGGCAATGGGAGTCTACACGGACCCTGACCGCAATTTTTGCAGCATGTCCCCTCAGCGCCTATAGGGCAAGGCTTCATCTTGTCTGCCCTGTCAAAGATCGTCTCGATCTCGAGCTCCTCAGCGCGGGCAATCATCTTTAATGTTGCCGTATCTATACTCTTTGGTCCGGTCTTCTTTTTCTTTTTTGGAACTTCTTTCTTTACTTCTTTTTCTTCTTCTGCCATCGTAACTTCCTCCTTCTTAGGATGAATATATTAGACCTTCTTGATCTATTTAAGTAATGAGCTTATTAATTCTCTGCCATAAGATCATCTATCATCTCTTGCGCCAGCTTTATGGATTCAGGATGTCTCATAATGAGGATATCGGATCCTGCGAGTAAATAGCAAACTGCGCCTACAGCCTCCATCAGAATGGCCCTTCTGCCAGGCTCCCCCATATTAGGCACTTCTTCTTCTGGTTGGCTTGCCTCTTTACATTTCCAGATCTCATTTCCAAGGTTATTGATCATGGGAATCTGAAGCTTTTCATCCTCCTGGGTCAGGCCTGCCTGGGTGATCCTTTCCATAACCGAATAGGCATATTCAATGCCATAGCCAAGTCCGCCTGTAGTAGGATCATTAAGCAGTTGACTATCGGGTACACCAAGGTTGCCAAGTAAGATATTGAGCTGTTTTGCCAGATTAATATCAATTGGCGTTGAGGCCACCACTGTGTGCTTATATCCAAGGGCGCTTGCGCCTACACCCTTGTGAATAGGCTCTTCCACAGGAGAAAGACTAACATTTTCTCCCTCACACACCTCTGCTATCTTCTTTAGAACCTTTTCATCCTTTTCGTTAACAGCAGTTCCCCAAAAGACAACTGGGACTGGCACTGCATCAACAATCTTTTTAGCCATATCTGCTGCCTCATCAGCCGATCTATCTTTATCATTTGGATCAGTGCTTTTTAACTGGACAACGATTATCTGCGCTCCGTATTCCTCGACACATTTCTTGGCCCATGCTGGTGGGTCGGAAATGACATCCTTAAATGGCTCGATGGCAGCTTCTGGCCAGCCCTCTGGCTCCATATCCCATATCTCCATGGCAATAATGGGTTTGTGAGGCATACTCCCCTCAAAGAGATGAAATGGAAAGCAGTCTCTGCCTCCTACCGTAGCTGTTTTATTGCCAGCACCTATAGTTATTTCTTTGACTTTACCCGTATAATTTATTTTGGGAATCTCAAATGACACTTTTCTTACCTCCTTTTTGAAAATCTATAAAAATTAGATTTTTTTAAATTACATTTTAGCTGTGATGTAACTATTATTTTTATTTTATCTTGTCAATAAAAAATTAAAAACAACACAAAAACATAGGAAACCAAATCTAATTGAACCGGGAATTCCTGTCAAGTAAAAATCTTTGATTTAAAAATTCTATGGCTCAATACAGGGGAAAATCCTAACAAATCCAAGGAAATGAAAGTAGAGTGTGGTCAGGCAAAAGTAAATAAGTGTCAATAAAAGCATATCACCAAGTATGTCTGAATCAAACCTGTGCTTGCCACTGATAACTATTCAAATAGTTGTCATATTGTGTCATACCCTAAAAGGGTTGGAGTGACAAAATCCAAAGGTGCGAAGCTTGCTGGAGCGTGAGTATGGATTAGCGAGGGATTGAGGAATGCCACATCCCTTGATGCACAAGATTCCACCTTGCCTGTTGAAAAAAGTTTAGAAATCAATTATAAATGAAATACGATGACAGATATAAAGATAAAGTGCTTGGGTGGTATGGTAGGTAGCGCTCTCGGAGATGCTATTGGTGAACTTGCATTCCAATATCGTAACAAAGAAGACATTTGCATTCAATTAGACCGATTAAAAGAACTCCGTTACACCGACGATACTGCCATGTCCATTGGACTTGCAGAATCGCTTGTAAAAAAAGGGATTCTTGATCAACAAGATCTGGGAGAAACCTTTCGATACAACTATGAGCGTGAGCCGTGGCGCGGCTATGCCTCGGGACCGCCCACTATATTCTCAATGGTAAAACAATCAGGAATTACCTATGCTGAGGCTGCAAGGGGTTTATTTGGAGGCACAGGTTCCCTTGGTAATGGCGCTGCCATGAGGATTGTTCCGGTAGGGCTGTTTTTTCATGACTCCTCTGATCTCTATGAAAAGGCATGCATGTCTGCTGCTGTCACCCATGCGCATCCTGTGGGTAAAGACGGCGCTGCAGTCCAGGCAAGGGCTGTTTCTCTTGTAGTGAAACTTGATCCAAACGAGGCATTCTCATCTAGGGCATTTATGGATACATTGATTGATTTCTCCAGAACCCCTGAGATAGAAGAAAAAATGCGCCTTATTCAGAAACTGATCAATGCGCAGAGCCCTCCATCTTTAGCGGCAGAGCAACTTGGTCAAACAGTTGCGGTGCATGAATCTATGCCATTTGCCCTCTTCTCCTTCCTCCGCCATCCCAAATCATTTGAGGATTGCCTTTTTTGCGCTACCTTAAATGGAGGAGATAGGGATACTTTAGGCGCAATGGCCTGTGCTATCTCAGGAGCTTATTTAGGTATTGAATCTATATCCCAATCATGGAGGATGAAACTCGAGAATCGATCGTATATTGAGGATCTGGCATTGAAGCTTTCAGAGATTAAGCCGATTGATTAAAGACTTTCCCCGATAAGCTGTTGTAGCATCTCGTTCGGGCCAAGATATATCTGTACTATCTTTGCATCCCTCATATACTTTTCTACCGGATATTCTTTAGAATATCCATATGATCCCATTACCTGGACACAATTTGATGTAACCTCCATGGCAATATTTGTTGAATATACCTTTGCCATGTCAGAATACCTTGCCCTATGGGGATTTTTTGCCTTCAGAGACCATGATGCCCTGTAGACAAGAAGCCGTGCTGCATCGATTTTTGTGGCCATATCTGCAAACATCGCTGAAATCAGGCTGTGTTTGATAAGAGGCTTTCCACCAACAACCCTGCCTTTACAATACCCAAGCGCATATTCAAATGCACCTCTGGCTATCCCTACAGAAATCATCCCAGCGCCTAATCTGTTATATGCGACCGTTGTTTGAAGTATTCTATGGCCATCACCTATTTTTCCAAGAAGATTGCTCTTTGGAACACGAACATCTTCAAATATAACCTCCCTGTTCTGGTCTTCTGGCATTCCCATCTTTCGTTCTACCTTACCAAAGGAAAGACCAGGTGTGTCCTTCTCAACTACAATTATCGCTGACCCCTTGTCCTCTAACCTTGGGTCAGTTGTAGCGATAACAACATAATGAGATGCTATACCGGCATTACTTGGCCATATCTTTACTCCATTTATAATATAATCATCTCCGTCTTCTTTAATAACTGTTTTTACGGTCCTTAATCGCATCCTACTGTCTTCAATATCAGCGCCTGAAGCAGGCTCTGTCATACAGATGCATCCCAGATTTACCTCCTCTCTCGATGCCAGTGGTCTCAAGAAACGTTCTCTCTGTTCATCATTGGCCGCAATTATTATAGGTGTCTGAGCGAACCATGTATCACCGATAACGCAGGCCACACCACCATTTACAGCAGCAAGTTCTTCTAAAATTGCCATAGTTGTCATTCCATCCGCACCTGTACCACCGAATTTAGGATCTATGGTTAATCCCATAAAACCCAGCTCTGCTGCTTTCTTTAATACTTGTGGTATATATCTGTGGG